>NZ_JANCPQ010000003.1:0-265801 GCF_024295825.1 Streptococcus sp. CF10-1
CCGAAGGTTTCAACGCCAGTTACACGATTGCGTTCACCTGTACGTGTGAAGGTTGCTTCTTGAGTTACTGGAGCTTTCAGAGCTGGACGACCGGCTGTCTCACCATCTGCGTATTCGTACTTGATGGTACGAGTAACCTTGCTATTCAATTTAGCTGGGTCTGTAATCTTCTCTGTACCTTGACGGTAAACGTAGGTTACTGTACCGTTGTTACCCCAGTCAGCCAGACTTCCTGAAGGTAGCAAACTACCCTTTTTCAACCCAACAAAGTCATAGTTTGGGATTGATTTTTGTTCAGTGGTATAAGTTTTACCTTTGAAGGCACCTTGTGGATAGCTTACTGAGCCCTCAGCAATTTCTCGACCTTGCTCATCTTCATAACGTACGCCAACAGAAGCACCTTGGTAGAAATCAAAACTTTCAATCTTAAACTGTTGCAAGTTCTTGTTGCCACCAGTCGAAGCTGTAACCACCATAGACATCAGTTCTTCTGGAGAGTTGACTTTCTTCTTCCATTGTTTTTCACCGAGATTACTTCTATAAGTAACTGTCAATTCCTTGGTTGCACCATCATACTGGATAGTAAAGTCATGGAATTTACCGTCTATGTCACTTGAGTCCAAAGGTTGGGCGCTACCAGCATCTGTCTCAGCCCACCAACGATCATATTCGCCATTTTGTCCTTTAATTTTTTTAAAAGTGGTATTTACCCAGGAACCGAACTGTCCTAGATTAGGGTCTTCAGCCCAACCATATTCGAAGAAAGTCGCGTCGTTAGTATCAAAACGTCCTCCTTTTGGTGGCACGTAGAGATTCCGGTAAGTATCCAATTTGAAACCAGTTGCGTTACGCAAACCACCGATACCAAGGTTACCACCAGAGGCACCTAGATCTGTTATATTCCCTGTATGGAAGGCAAAACCGATACCATCGGCACCACCTTTAGCTTGTGTCTTGTCACCAAGGTTAACCGCACCAATCAGCTTGAAGCTTTGGTTCATATTAATCTTACTATTCAGACTGAAATTACCTCCCTTAGAGGTTTCATCTGGAGTAAGGGTTACAATACCATCATGTTGGTTATAGGTAGCTGAGCCATTCAATTTGAAGTAGTCAAGGAAGTTTTCTTTTGTTACAGTTACCTTCCCTGTTTGTGAGGCAGACGAACGGAAGCCACTTTCTCCTGCTTTACGGAAATCAGAATAACCTTTATCCACTTCGCGTTGGGCAGCAGCCAATGTGGAATTTGCTTTGCTTCGTGCTATTTCATTTGGTGTTTTGCTAGCTGTTGCCAAACTAGCTGCTTGGCTAGCTGCTTTTTCAACTGATACCTTAGGTTCTACAGCAGCAGTTTCATCTGCAGCTGCTTCAGATGAAACTGCAGTTGACTCCGCAGTAGCTGAAGTAGCTGGGCTAACTCGAGCCTCAGACTGAGTTGCAGCAGTTGATTGGCTAGTCGCTACTGAAGCTTTAGATACTTCCGAAGTAGCTTCTGATTTAACATTCTTGTCTTCTACTTTGCTAGATGAATCTTCTGCAGAGGTAGAAGATACTGTAGATGTAGCACTTGAAACTGCATTGCTTTCAGCAACAGTTGTTACGGTTGAATCCTTACCTACGGCCGACTCAGAATCATCCATTCTCGAATTTTTCCCTGAATCTGGCACAGAGGTCGTTTTCTCCGTAGAGGTACTTGAAGAATCTGCCGTAGCTAGCGTATCGGCTGAGACAACATTCCCCCCAAAGAACATGAAAGCTGCGACTGCTACAGAAGCCACACCTGCACTAAACTTACGCACTGAATATCGAAGTCGCTTTTCAGCGCTTGCTCTGCGTAACCTACGTCGTGCATTTTTATCCATAAATATTTCTCCTTTTTTAAAAATATGAGTCAACTAGCTATTTGCAATATTCTAACTATTCGATATTTAAAACATATGCAATATGCAGTTGTTGATTATAATGTTAAACTTTCAACACCATATCATAGCTATAATATCCTTTTTTCTCCATTTTGTCAAGATTTTTTACCATTTCATTTCCGGATGTAACAAAAATGTAACATTGTGTTGCAAACTTCTAAATGCATAATTTTCATTTATCCAAAAATGACCTGTCTACTTCTTGCTACAAAAATCGAAAAGAAGCGACCTTCCGAAGCGAAAGGAAGCCCAGTCCAGCCACTGGTTAAAGCACTTAACTCTAACGCTCTTCCCACTTTTGTATACGATAAATAAGAGGGATTTATAATGTTAGAAGATACTCGTCAAAAAATCATTAATACTTTTTTGAATTAGCCTTAGAACATCCTGATAAAACAACCTTTATTGTATCAGAAATTGCCCGCCAAGCTGGACTCACGCATCAAGCCATTTATCGAAAACATTTTAGAAATTTTCAAAAAATTATTGACCATATACATGCTATGATTGATGAGCAAATTCACCAAGTTTATAGTAATTATGATATGGTTAAAGATGCTAATCCCTTTGATTACGTAGTCGATAATGTTCTTTCTGCTATTTATGAGGGAATAAGGTAGATTGCTTGTCTATATACTTCTGCAATTGCTCCTTCTTTTGAACAATTTATGTCTCCACCTATATCAAACAGGGGATGGAAAATGTGCACCCTCAAAGTAAAGAATTTCACTTACCCGACGATATCTTAACCCAATTAATCGTTGAACAAACGATGGTCATTATCAAAAATTGGACTACTCAAGAAAATCCCACTCCACCTTATGAATTTAAAGTCGAGTTTTAAGACTCCCCATTTATAAAATTAAGCTAGACAGAAAAAGCCATCTATGTTAGGCTCAGATAAACTACCACATTTGTCTGAAAGGAACTAACATAAATGACCTATACTCATCTTACCACAAACGAACTTGTAATGATAGAGGCTCACTATCAAGAAAACATAAAAGTTTCAGATATTGCGAACGCACTAGAAAGATCAAAACAGACAATCTACACTGTCACCAACTATCTGAAAGAGGGGTACTCTGCTTATGATTACATAACCGATATAAAGTCAATAAGAAACGCTGTAGCATGAAAAAAACAAGCCTTTCGCAATCATCCAAACCCATTTAGAACAAAATTGGAGCCTTGATGTCATTAAAGGAACTTATCTAAATAGGGGGTTTCTTGTTCTATGAGAACTCTCTATCAACTAACAGACCGTGGTATTTTAAACCGTCCTCAATTTCCTTTTTCAACGTTGGTGTCAAACGAGACTTCCGACCTTTTTGCTTAGCCCTGTGGTCGTACTCTTCCTGTGCTAGGGCTGCGGAGTAACCATTTTGGCATCGTCTTAACTCTCTTGAAATGGTAGACTTATGGACGCCAAGTTTACTTGCAATTTGGCAAGGTTTCAAACCTAATTCCAAGTAGGTTTCTCTCTTTATTCGGTCGGTTATGGTAAGATGGAAGTAGCTCATAGTTTTTCCTCGGGATTCTGTTTGTGTGGTTACTTACAGTTTACACCAATGAAACGCTATGAGTTTTTTTGTGACACTATATTTTACAATTTATTAGATATAAAAGTTCCATAAAATCTATAATGAAAAGTGACTAAACAACTCATTAGAAAGAATCACATGGAACAATTACATTTTCAACTGTCATTCGAAAACTCAATGACTTCCACTTTAAGCATGATTTTTCGCATCTTCCTGAGATTATATCCTGGGATGTTGAAGATGAGTTTCATTGCGCAAGATTTTGACAAGCTCGATATCATCACTGTCCCTGAGGAAAGAACACAAGCTGTCATCCGAAATCACTTTCTTCGCTACAATCGAGCTGTTCGTTGTCAGGTGAAAATCATTACTATGGGTATGTTTAGTCCTTATTATGACTTAGCTAAACAGCTTTTCCGTGTGCTAAAATCGTTCTCGATCGTTTTTACCCTTCGTTATTATATTTCTGAACTCAGGCTGAAACAGTCCACTGGACTGTTTTACTCCAACACTTAAGCCGTGCTATAAGTCGTTTGCGTGTCCAAATCATGAATCAGTTTGAGCGAAAGTCCCATGAATAAGGCCATCAAACGTTACTGGAAACTCATTCAACAGGATAGCCGTAAACTCAGCGATAAACGTTTTTATCGCTCTGAACATCAAAAAAGAAAGGACGAATTTCGTCCTTTCTCGAGCTTAGCTTTTCTTCAACCTACTACAGTTGACAAAGAGCCACTTTCTTTGCTTATTCTACTGTTACTGACTTAGCAAGGTTACGTGGTTTGTCCACATCAAGGCCACGGTGTAGCGTTGCGAAGTACGCAACCAATTGAGTTGGCACGACCATTGAGATTGGTGAGAGGTAAGGGTGGACGGTCGTAAGGACGATATCGTCTGTCTCTTTAGCAACATTTTCTTCTGCAATAGTGAGAACCTTGGCACCACGGGCTGCGACCTCTTGAATATTTCCACGAGTATGGTTGGCAAGAACTGGATCTGACAAGAGGGCCAAGACAGGAGTTCCCTCTTCAATCAAGGCAATGGTTCCGTGCTTGAGTTCTCCTGCCGCAAAACCTTCACACTGGATGTAAGAAATCTCTTTGAGCTTAAGACTGGCTTCCATGGCTACAAAGTAATCTTGACCACGTCCGATGTAAAAGGCGTTACGAGTTGTTTCAAGAAGCTCACGAACTTTAGAATCAATGGTTTCTTTTTCAGAAAGAGTTGATTCAATAGACTGAGCTACGATTGACAACTCATGAACCAGGTCAAAGGCTTGCGCTTTAGCATTGCCGTTTGCTTCTCCGACTGCTTTTGCAAGGAAGGCAAGAGCTGCAATTTGTGCTGTGTAGGCCTTGGTTGATGCCACAGCAATTTCAGGACCCGCGTGAAGAAGCATAGTATGGTTGGCTTCACGAGAAAGAGTTGAACCTGGAACGTTTGTCACTGTCAAGCTTGGGATACCCATTTCATTGGCCTTGACCAAAACCTGACGGCTATCCGCTGTTTCACCAGACTGACTGATAAAGATAAAGAGCGGTTTCTTGCTGAGAAGTGGCATACCGTAGCCCCATTCAGATGAGATTCCAAGTTCAACTGGTGTATCTGTCAATTCTTCCAACATCTTCTTAGAAGCAAATCCTGCGTGATAAGATGTTCCAGCTGCAAGGATGTAGATGCGGTCTGCGTCCTGAACAGCCTTGATGATAGCTGGATTTACCACTACTTGACCTGCCTCATCTGTGTAGGCTTGGATGAGTTTACGCATAACCGTTGGTTGCTCGTCGATTTCCTTGAGCATGTAGTAAGGATAAGTCCCCTTACCGATATCAGACAGGTCTAGCTCCGCAGTGTAGCTAGCGCGCTCACGACGATTGCCATCATAGTCTTGCACTTCGACGCTATCCGCCTTGACAATTACCAACTCTTGGTCATGGATTTCCATGTATTGGTTGGTTTCACGAATCATAGCCATGGCATCTGAGCAGACCATGTTATAGCCATCTCCAAGACCAATCAAAAGTGGTGATTTATTCTTAGCCACGTAGATGACTTCAGGATCTTGTGAATCAACCAAGGCAAAGGCATAAGACCCACGGATGATGTGAAGGGCTTTTTTGAAGGCTTCAAGAACTGACAAGCCATCTTCTTCAACAAATTTCCCAATCAAGTGAACAGCAATTTCCGTATCTGTTTGCCCCTTGAAGTGGTGACCTGCAAGGTATTCTTCCTTGATTTCAAGATAGTTTTCAATCACTCCATTGTGCACCAAGACAAAACGTCCAGTCTCAGAGCGATGTGGGTGAGCATTGTCCTCCGTTGGTTTTCCGTGAGTCGCCCAACGCGTATGACCGATACCAGTTATTCCCTCAACACCAGCTGTCTTAGCAGACAATTCTGCGATACGACCAACAGTCTTGACTAGATGATTTTCAGCACCACCTAAGACAAAAATCCCCGCAGAATCATAACCACGGTATTCGAGCTTTTCAAGCCCTTGAATCAAAATATCAGTTGCATTTGTGTTTCCAACAACACCAACAATTCCACACATAGTATATACGACACAGATCAACTGTGCTTTCTCCTTAAATTGGTATAGTCTGATTTCCCTTTTACAGAATCAGCAAAAACAGTATATACTTGTTTTTCTCACTTGTCAAGGATAAAAATTGGTATAGTTTTTCTACCTGGTATTTTATCAAGATTTCACTTGATACCTGACAAGTCAGCATCAATTACTTATAATAAAAAGAGGAGGTATTTGCCATGTGGTTTTTCTTCGCACTTTTATCAGCTGTCTTTGTAGCCTTAACGTCAATTTTAGCCAAGATTGGGATTGAGGGAGTTCCATCCAATCTAGCAACTGCTATTCGTACGGTCGTCGTCATTCTTATGGCCTGGGCCATGGTTTTCTTGACCAATAGTCAGACCGAAATTGTCAACATCAGTAAAAAAAGTTGGCTCTTTCTCATCTTATCTGGTTTAGCCACTGGTGCCTCTTGGCTCTGCTACTACAAGGCCCTACAGATGGGCAATGCGACTGAGGTATCTGCTGTCGATAAATTCAGTCTCGTCATTACCCTTATTCTAGCCTTTTTCTTTCTACAGGATATCCTGACGTTTAAAACAATTATTGGCTGTATTCTGATTACGATCGGAACCTTGGTGATGATATTGTAATAAAGAGTGAGATGAACACCATCTCACTCTTTTTATTCTTAAAATCCATTATGGTCGCTGAGTTCCTTGAACCAGTGCCCTGATTTCTTCAGGCGACGTTCCTGTGTTTCCAAGTCAAGTTCAATCAAACCATAACGATTTTTATAGCTGTTGAGCCATGACCAGCAGTCGATAAAGGTCCAAATCAAGTAGCCCTTACAGTTGGCCCCGTCTTCAATGGCACGGTGAAGTTCACGCAGATGCCCTTTGACAAAATCAATACGGTAGTCGTCCTGAATCATCCCATCTTGACGGAATTTTTCTTCACCTTCAACACCCATGCCATTCTCTGTCAGCATCCATTCAATATTACCATAATTTTCCTTGATATTTTGAGCGATATCATAAATCCCCTGCTCGTAGATTTCCCAACCGCGGTGAGGATTGATTTTACGGCCCGGCATGACGTAAGGTTCGTAGAAATGCTCTGGCAAAAGCGGGCTATCAGGATGTTTAGCAAAACGTGGCGCCATGACACGCAAAGGTTGGTAGTAGTTGACCCCAAGGAAGTCCACAGTATGATCGCGAATAAGCTCCAACTCCTCTGCTGTGTAGTCTGGCAGCAAATCATGCTCAGACAAGATTTCTACCAACTCCTGTGGATAAGCCCCCAAGACAGACGGATCTAGGAAAGATTGGGCTTGGAAGAGGTCGGCAATGCGAGCAGCCTTGACATCAGCAGGATGCTGGCTACGTGGATAAGCCGGTGTCAAGTTAAGGACAATCCCAATCTTAGCATCAGGCAAAACTTCATGACAGACCTTAACCGCAAGACTGCTAGCCAGTTGCGTATGATAAGCAACCTTAACCGCCGCTTTGGCATCTACCTTGTGAGGATAGTGGGCATCGTAAAAATAGCCAAATTCTACGGGGACAATGGGCTCGTTAAAGGTGATCCATTGGTCCACCAAGTCACCATAAGTCTCAAAACAAAAACGAGCATAGTCTTCATAAGCCTTGACGGTTGTCTTATTTTCCCAACCATCCCCATCTTCTTGGAGGGCAAAAGGCAGGTCAAAGTGATAGAGATTGACTAAGAGACGAATCCCCTTGGCCTTAATCGCTTCAAAGACCTGACGGTAGAAAACCACCCCTTGCGGATTGACCTCTCCACGCCCCTGTGGGAAAATACGAGACCACTGGATAGAAGTTCGGAAGGCTGTATGCCCAGTCTCTACCAAAAGCTCAATATCCTTTTCCCAGTTTTCATAGAAAGTTGATGTTTTGTCAGGTCCAATCCCATTGTAGTAGCGATTTGGCTCTACTTTGAACCAATAATCCCAGAGATTGTCTCCCTTGCCGTCACCAGGTACACGACCTTCTGTCTGTGGTCCAGAAGTAGAGGAACCCCAGACAAAATCCTTTGGAAATTTTAACATTATTATACCTCTTAACTTGATTATGTATTTATTCACTCTCATTATATAGAAAAAACAAGGTAAAAACTAGTTACATTTTTGCCTTGTTTTTCTTCTGATTATAGTTTTTATTTCTTGCTTAGGATTTCAAGGGTTTCGAGCAAGTTGTCTGCGTGAACTTCAATGGTGTCACCAGTTGCCTTGATCTTAACTTCGACAATACCATCAGCCGCTTTCTTCCCAACAGTGATACGGATTGGAAGACCAATCAAGTCACTATCGCTAAACTTCACTCCGACACGCTCGTTACGGTCATCTGTCAAGACTTCGTAACCAGCTTCCATCAAGTTGACTTCCAATTTTTCTGTCAAGGCTTGCGCTTCTTCATCTTTAACATTGACAGTAATCAAATGCACATCAAATGGTGCCAATTCTTTAGGGAAGTTAACTCCCCAAGCGTAACGGTATTCACCTTTTGGCGTTTTGTTGACAAAGAGGCGAGCGTGTTGCTCTATAACGGCTGAGAGAAGACGGCTAACACCGATACCGTAACAACCCATGATGATTGGCACAGCACGACCATTCTCGTCCAAGACATCTGCACCCATGCTTGCTGAGTAGCGAGTTCCGAGTTTGAAAATATGACCGATCTCGATACCACGCGCGAAGTTTAGAACACCTTGTCCGTCCGGTGAAATTTCACCCTCACGAACTTCGCGGATATCCACGTATTCTGCAGTAAAATCACGACCTGGGTTCACACCAGTCAAGTGGTAGCCATCTTCGTTAGCACCCACAACAGCATTGCGAACATCTTGCACCTTACGGTCTGCAATGATTTTCACATTCTCTGGCAAACCAACTGGACCAAGCGAACCAAAGCCTGCTGGGATAACATTTGCTACTTCTTCTTCGCTCGCAACATCAAAGAAATCTGCTCCCAAGTGGTTTTTCAACTTGACTTCATTGAGTTGGTCATTTCCAACTAGAAGGGCTGCAACAAGCTCTCCATCTGCCATGTAGAAGAGAGTTTTAATCGTTTGCTCTTCTGGCACGTTAAGGAAGGCTGCAACTTCATCGATGGATTTAACACCTGGAGTTTCCACTCGAGTCACTTCTTCTTCCGCAACGACACGGTTGCTTGGTTTGTACTCGTTTGTTGCCATTTCTAAGTTAGCTGCATAGCTAGACTCACTTGAGTAGGCAATGGTGTCTTCACCAGAAACCATCCATTTGAGCAATTCGGCCTTGATTTCTTCTTGCACTTCTGCAGGAATTTCATCAAATGAGGCAACTGACTTGTCCAAGACAACCCAGCGATCGAGGTCTGTACGAGCAGGAGTGATGGCCATAAATTCTTGGCTATCCTTACCACCCATAGCACCACCGTCACCGATGATGGCCTTGAAATCCAAACCACTACGAGTGAAAATTCGTTCGTAGGCCGCCTTGTACTCGTCATAAGTCACATCCAAACTATCGTAATTAGCATGGAAACTATAGCCGTCTTTCATGATAAATTCACGCGTACGGAGAAGTCCGTTACGTGGACGTTTTTCATCACGGTATTTAGGTTGGATTTGGTAGAGGTTGAGTGGCAATTGCTTGTAAGACTTAACAGAATCACGAACAATAGCTGTAAAAGTTTCTTCGTGAGTTGGACCTAGGATAAAGTCTGACTTTTCACGATTTTTCAGTTTATAAAGGTCTTCACCATAGGTTTCATAACGACCTGATTCACGCCAAAGATCGGCACTGAGAAGGGCAGGAGCCAACATCTCCACCGCACCAATCTTATCAAACTCTTGGCGCATGATATTCTTAGCCTTTTCAATCACACGGTTAGCGAGTGGTAGGTATGAATAAACACCGGCAGAAACTTGACGAACATAACCAGCACGTAACATAAGGGCGTGGCTGATAACTTGAGCATCGCTTGGCATTTCGCGAAGCGTTGGGATTAGCATTTTACTTTGTTTCATAATATTCCTCGATTATCTAAAAGAAGAGTCGCATAATGTCATTCCAGGTCACAGCTAGCATCAAGACAACCATGATAACTACACCAGCCATAGTGACATAGGTTTCAATTTCTTGTTTAAGGGGTTTCCGGCGGATAGCCTCTAAAATATTGAGCACAATCTTTCCACCATCCAAAGCCGGGATCGGAATCAAGTTAAAAATCCCGATATTGATGGAAATCATAGCTAGGAAGTAGAGGACGTTCTCAATTCCATTTTTAGCAGCATCACTACTTGCCTTAAAGATGGCAACGGGACCACCGAGTTTGTTCAAATCTGGATGGAAAATCAAGTTTTTCAGAGCCGAAAGGATACGGAGCCCTGAGTCAGCAGCGGTTGTAAATCCACCAACAAACATGGATAGGAGATCTGACTTGACCCCCGGTTGAACCCCAAGAATATAACGTCCTTGATTTTCTTCTGGCGTTACCGTGACTTGCTTTTCGCTACCATTTTCAGAAATAGTCACATCTAAGGTCGGGGCAGTCTTATCCTTGGTATCTGCTTCCACAGCCTGGGTCAAATCTTGCCAATTATTAACATCATGCGAGCCGACCTTGGTAATTTGAGCGGTCTCAGCTACACCTACCTTAGCCAAAGCTCCCTCTGGCATGACATGAAAGAGATTTGTTTGAGTATCTCTAACACCGCCTTGCAAAAAGATCAGGATCCAAAAAACAACAACACCTAAGATAAAGTTATTCATGGGACCTGCAAAGTTGGTGATGAGCTTGCCCCATATAGAAGCATTTTGATACTGTACATCCAGAGGAGCGATACGCACTTCGGTTCCGTCTTCTTCAACAACCGTTGCATCATGATCCACTGCAAAAGTCTTTTCTTCTTCCAGGACCAAACCCTTAATAAAGAGCTTGTCTTCAAAGTCAAACTGGGTTACCTGCATAGGAAGGGCCGTTTGATCCAACTTCTTTCCTGAGAGGTTGATCCGTTTGACCTTGCCATCGTCGGCAAGTGTTAAACTGACTGGAGTTCCTGTCTTGATCTCTGTCGCATCATCACCCCAGCCTGCCATACGAACATAGCCTCCTAGAGGAAGGATCCGAATGGTATAAGCAGTTCCATCCTTACCGATATGGGAAAAAATCTTGGGCCCCATACCAATGGCAAATTCACGAACTAGAATGCCTGATTTCTTGGCAAAATAAAAATGTCCAAACTCATGCACCACCACTATAATCCCAAAAACGAGGATAAAGGTTAGCAATCCAATCATTCAATATTCCTTTCTTTAAAACAGGCCAAATAAGTGCATCATTGGAAACACAATCAGCATGCTGTCAAAGCGATCCAACACACCACCATGTCCAGGGATAAATTTGCCAGAATCCTTGACACCGAAATGGCGTTTCATGGCACTTTCAATCAAGTCACCAAACTGACCTGCCACACTGAAGAAGGCAGCAAAGAGACTCATTCTATAAATCCCATAAGGAAGAGCAACTGTGCTGTCCACTAACATGAAAATCACTATTATCAGTACCGCACCTAGAATACCACCGACAAAGCCCTCAATACTCTTATTAGGAGAAACCCTCGGGGCTAACTTATGTTTACCAAAATTCATCCCTGTCAGGTAGGCTGCGCTATCTGTCGCCCAAACGATAAAAAGGGCCAAAAGTACCTTGTCAAAACCTGCCACCCGAGCATCTAGTAAGGCATTAAAACCAAAACCAACATAAAAGCTCACAGCAATTGGAAAAGCGGCATCTTCAATCGTATAGTTTTTACTGAAAACGGTCGTCCCTAGCATTATGGTAATCAAAACACTGTAGGCAACCACATTCCCATCAACAGGCAAAAATGTTAGGTAATTTTCTAAAGGAACTGTGAGAGCGAAGGTCGCAAAAAGAGTCAAAGCACCCTCAATGGTCATAGTCTTTAGCCCCTTCATGTGCAAGAGTTCATGGACGCCTAGCATCGCTAACAAGCCAATCCCTATCTGCAACAAGAGCCCACCCGCAAACAAGACTGGAAGGAAAATCGCCAGGGCCAATACCGCAAACAATGTTCTCTTTTGTAAATCCTTGGTCATATCTTCTCCTAAACTCCTCCAAAACGGCGATTGCGATGGTTAAAAGCAGCAATAGCTTCCTGCAAGGCAGCTTCATCAAAATCAGGCCACAAGGTATCCGTAAAATAAAGCTCGCTATATGCTGCTTGCCATGGCAAGAAATTACTCAAACGCAACTCACCACTCGTACGGATAATCAAATCAGGATCCCGCAAATCCTTTGGCAGGTGCTGCGTGAAAAGATAGTCCCCAATCATATCTTCTGTGATGTCACCAGGGTTGATTTTAGCATCTAGAACATCTTGAGCCAAGCCCTTAAGAGCCTGCGTAATTTCAGCACGACCACCATAGTTAAGCGCAAAATTGAGAATCAAGCCCGTATTGTTCTTGGTCAACTCCTCTGCTTTTTTCAAAGCTTCAAAAGTCGGCTTAGGCAGACGGTCTGTCTCCCCAATCATCTGAATCTTAACGTTATTTGCGTGCAATTCAGGGACATAGTTATCATAAAATTCGACTGGCAAGTTCATGATAAACTTGACCTCTTGATCTGGGCGTGTCCAGTTTTCCGTTGAAAAGGCATAAACCGTGATGACCTTGACTCCCAGTTTGTTGGCTGCCTTGGTCACCTTTTGAAGGGCTTCCATCCCCGCCTTGTGTCCGAAGACCCGCGGTTGCATCCGTTTTTTAGCCCAACGACCATTCCCATCCATGATGATGCCAATATGAGCAGGAACCTGTGTTGGAACCTCAACTTCTACAGCTTTATCTTTCTTAAAAAATCCAAACATGTTCTTATTCCTATTCAAAAATCTATCGTTTCATTATACCATATTTCCCTATTTTCTTCTATTGCTAAGTTACTATCATTACTTGTAAGTAACAAAAAATAAGCCGCCTGATTGGGCGACTTTATTTTATAGGGAGATTATTATGAAAAAGTTTTAGGAGTTTAAGTTAAGTTTTTCTTAACTTATGGACTTAGTATACCGTTCCTAACTTAAATTTTTCTTAAGTTTTTTGAAAAAGTGAGATTTTCCCATTTTTCTTGCCAATTTTTCTTGGACAATCGCTCTTGATAGAGTTTCATTCGGTCCTCATTCTCTAAGAAATGAGGAGTTGGGGAAACTTGGAAGTTCATAATATCCTCTAAACCATAGGGGGTAAAGATCTCTAAAGTGGAATCTTCATTCAAGCGAAGGCCTACCGCCGTGCAGCTCTCGGGATACTTACTCATAGCATCACGGGAACTCGTGTAGGGCGCAGTGTGAGGACTGTGCAGATGCATATAGACCTGATTTTTCAACTCCCACTGATACTGAGGGAAATCTTCTCTCAGCTTGTTCTCTAGGGATACTGTTTCCTCATAAGAAACATCTGGATCAAAGAAAATCACATCCACATCCGTTTCATGGTCAAAGGCTGATTTGTCTGACAAGAGATTCCAAATGAAATTCCTGACAGAACCTGCTGCCAACCAAGAGTCTTTCAGACCAAGGTCACGAATGATGGTCAGAATGGTCATCATATCCGGATTTTCTCTGAAAGCATCTAGAATTTCTTGCTCATTTTTCATTGTATTCATACCCTAAATGCTCATATGCCTTAGCTGTCGCCACCCGTCCAGACCTTGTCCGCATGATAAAACCTTTTTGAATCAGGTAAGGTTCGTACATATCTTCGACCGTCTCACGCTCCTCGGCAATATTAACCGAAAGGGTTCCCAGTCCTACAGGACCACCACCGTACATCTCAATCATGGTACGAAGGATTTTCTGATCCACATAGTCCAAGCCTTCATGGTCAACATCTAGCATGGTCAAAGCCTTATCGGTAATAACATCATCGATAACCCCATTCCCCATAATCTGGGCAAAGTCGCGCACGCGCTTAAGGAGACGATTGGCGATACGAGGGGTTCCTCGACTACGTAAGGCCAACTCAGCTGCAGCTTCATGAGTGATTTCCATCTCAAAAATATCTGCTGTCCGCTCAACAATTTCCGTCAAATCATCGTGGGCATAGTATTCCATATGACCTGTAATCCCAAAACGTGCCCGTAGAGGATTTGAGAGCATCCCCGCACGTGTCGTTGCACCAATCAAGGTAAAAGGTGGCAAGTCCAGATGAACACTGCGACTACCTTCTCCAGCCCCAATCATGATATCAATGTAGAAGTCCTCCATGGCACTATAGAGCACCTCTTCCACCGACATGGGCAGGCGATGAATCTCGTCAATAAAGAGGACATCTCCAGGTTCCAAATCATTCAAAATCGCTACCAAGTCACCCGCCTTTTCAATGACAGGCCCAGAGGTCTGCTTGAGATTGACTCCCAGTTCGTTGGCAATAACAAAGGCCATGGTCGTTTTCCCCAAACCTGGAGGCCCAAATAAGAGTACATGATCCAGTGCTTCATCCCGCATTTTGGCAGCTTCGATAAAGATTTGCAGCTGATCCTTGACCTTATCCTGCCCAATATATTCACGTAAATACTGAGGACGGAGCGTACGTTCTACTAACTCCTCATCCCCCATTATCTCATTGTCTAAAATTCTACTCATGGCTCTATTATATCAAAAATCCAAGCCACAAACAAAAAAAACCACCGAATTTGGTGGCTTCATTAGGGAGATTATTATGAAAAAGGTAAAATAAAATCTTATTAAATCAACGCTCTTGGAGGGTGTCCCCTCCAACTCCCCGACCTCTGGACAAGGTCTATTTTTTTGAAAAAAATTTAAAAAAACTTCATCAAAACTATTGACATTATACAACTTTAGTTGTATAATAGATACATAAGGTTAAGGAGGAAACCTTAGACAAGGAAACTAGTAGAAAGGAAAACAAAATGTTTAAGTTCAAAAAGAAGCCACTCAAAGTCAAAACAAATAAGCTAGTCATCAAAATAAACTTATTTATAATCAGCTTTGAATGGCACATCGAATTTGGATAGTGAGAAATCACTATCCACCCCTTCGGGGGTGTACTTAAATTATAACAGGAAAAACAATGAAAGTAAATCTTAAAATTAGAAAAACCACCAAGCGTGAAAAAGTTGAATTTATTATTGGACTTCTTCTACTCCTATTTGCAGTTTGGTATTTTATGAGGTAATATATGTCAGTAGATATTAAAGCTATCCGCTGGCTTTTAGACAACGCCACAGCCTATGCTATCAGCAAAAACTGTGGCGTATCTATTCAGGCCGTAGATAAGTATAAAAACGGTGTATCAGATATTATGAACATGCGTTTAAAACACGCTATCAGCATGACTTCTTACGCCCATACACTACAAGAAAAACAGTGAGCACCATCACTGTTTTTTCTATTTTGAGTAAACAAAAAAACCGCAAGCCTGAGCCTGCGGTTGGTGTAATCTAATTTGAAAGTCCTTTCTGTTTTTATTTTTCTTCTTTCGGTTTATCAACTACTGTGATAAGACCATCTGGTTCGGTTTTGAATTCAGGATCCGTGTGTAGTTCACCGTTGGCTTTCAAATAGTACCAGCCATCGCCTGACTTAATGAACTGTTTAGATAACATGTACCCGTCTTTTTCTTCCATAAAGTACCAGGTTTCTCGGTATTTAACCCATCCAGTGGCCATGCGACCGTCTGATTTGAAGAAATACCATCGATGGTTGAGGAACATCCATCCTGTGACCATTGCGCCACGCTTGTCGAGGTAGAACCAGTCTTTCCCATCGTTGAACCAACGATTGATTAAGCAATAACCACGATCATCAAAGTAGAACCATTCGTTGTTGATTTGCTTCCATGAGTTCGTAGGATAAGAACCATCTGACTCTTCCCACCACCATCCTGTGCCGTTGCGTTTCCAGCCTGCTTCAGATAGACCGCCTTCGATGTCTTTCTTGAATTGCTCACGACTGATACCCCATTTGGCTAAATAAGGGTATGGATCCACATGGTCTGAGTAGTTTCGAGGTTGATTGTATGTGCAATACTGATGTGTCTTGATTCCTGCTAAGCTGTCAGAGTCCATCGTTTTCGGAATCCCTGCTTCATCAGCAAGGTTGCGCAAAAGCTCAACATAGAGTTTATAATCACGCATAAACTCTTCTTTTGTTTCATGGCTTTCAATCAATTCAACCTGGCCATAACCTTCTACGTTCCAGCCGCCTCCCACGTCGTAGGCTCCCATGTCTGTATACCAGGTTTGCATCACACGGCCGTTACCGACAACGTGCGAGAAGAATCCTGAATCAACAGGACGACGCATGTGGTAGTCTGCTTCATTTTGAGCTGTTGAGTTTGGATTACCAGTTGAATGAGCATGAATCTGACGATAGGGTTGTTCGCCAACTTGTGGTAAGTCAGTTCGTAGTCTGCTTGTGTCAATATCCATGATTACTCCCCTTTCCATGCATCATTCATCTGCTTAACTGCTGACTCGACAAATGTATCAAGGTCTTTGTCAGTCATGCTAATGTTGTATTTTGTTAGCTCGGAACGGATTTTAGTGCGTGCTTGCTCCAGCTTCTCTTCGCCCTTATAGCCAGTTTCGGCTGCGATTTGCTCGACGGCGTTGACCGCATTTTTAGCAAGGATTTCTACAATCTTGATAGTCTTTTCTCCGCCTTTTCGCAAAAGGTAATCTTTTACTGTTTTGATGATACTGCCTGCGGCTACTGCTAAAAAGCCTGTAGCAAATGCAATAATGATTTCGTTAAATTGTGACATGTGTTATTCTCCTTTGTTTTTGTCGTCATCTTTTTCAAGCAAGCGCTGAAATGCTTTTAAAATCGGCTGAAAAAGAGTAACATTTCCTTTTAGTTTGCGGTAATTTTCAACGAGAGATTGAAAAGTAAATACGATGTACCCGAGATAAATTGAGTACAAGAATGCGAAGCCTGATTTTTCAGGCAAGAGCACGGACATCGGAATAAGGATCATCAGCAAGAGAACCCCTAAAATTTTGCGAAGGAGTCCGTTGATGCCGATTTTGCTCTTATACTCGATATCAGGATTGGCAATAGCTGCAATCGTTCCAGTCAAGAAATCAATGATTTCCATTGAAACAATCAATGCAAGAGCGTACAATACCAGGCCGTCTTCGGTCTGGACTACGCTTCTTAAGAAATTGAAAAATTCGATTTGCATACACATCTCTATTCTTTAGGTTCATACTTCCATGCTGCGCCTGTTCCGTCAAGTTCAAGGCGACCGTTGCGAGCAAAATCGCTGACAGGTTCACCGTTGTAAGTGAATTCACGATTAAGCTGAACCAAGACACGCTTGCCTTCACCATTCACTTCAACGTGCGCTGGGTCTTCAATAGTAATCAAGTCATGTGCCATGTAATGTTTCCCAACTTCAGCAAGTGGAATCAACTCTACCAATTCCTTGTAGATAGTTCCATAAGCGATTGTCTTGCCTGCTACAGCATTTAAAACGACCGCATGGATGATTTTACCATAGCGGTCAGTTTCTTCTTGATTATGCTTAACTGCTTGGTCTGTTGCCGTCTGTTTCGCTTCAGTTGCAGCAAGTTTATGAGTCGCTTCTTCAAGTTTAGCTTGAGTTTGAACAATAGCGCTTGCTGGGTCCAACTCGGCTTTCAGGATATCCAGCACTGCCTGAATCAAGACATCCTCTTGCTCAATCGTGCGGTCTCCTACCAGCTCACGCATGTTCGTACTGTAGCGATTGCCTTCTGATAGACGAATCTCTACCACTGTAACCGTGTTATCGCCAAAACCTCGTGTATAAGGTTTATTCGCTAGTTCGTAATTACTGATTGCCATTTGTCATTTTTCCTTTCACTTCTTCAAATTTTGCCTTAAGCTCTTCGTCAGATTCAATGATTCGTTTCATCTGCTCGAGCTCCATCGCAGTTACTGTGTAGAGGGCTTCGAGCGTAGCCGATTGAGTAGCTTCGTTGCCGATTTTTTCACCTAACGACTTAATCGCTAGGCTGCTGATTTGTTTGTCTTGTTCGTTCATGTTTTCTCCAATTTTTCTATTTTTTGATTGAGTTCTTGAATGGCCTTGATTAAGTAAGGCACCAATTCAAATGTTCGATACGAGTATGCCCCGTCTGGGTTCTCGTAGAATGCTTCAGGAGCGTATTTTTGGATATCTTGCGCCATAATACCGCAAGCGATATCTTCTATTTTTCCATCGTATTCTTTGCGATAGCTGTATGTCTTCAAGTTTTCGATTACATCGAGACCAGAAACTGTACTAGCTTCGATATTTGATTTGTAGCGACAGTCTGAGATTTCTTTGTTAATAGGAATCCAGTCGGAACCTCCACCGCCCCAAACAAAATACATATAGCCATTCTCACTAAAGATTTGTTTGTATTGAGGAGAGTAAATCCAGTATCCAGACTTACCAGAATTTTTATTGTTATAGTAGATATCGCCTGTAACACGTAAGTCGCCATTAATAACTGGCGTGTTCCAAAAATATGCTCGATTGTAACAGTACATTTCGCCCGATTCTTTAACAAACCATGCATAATTTCCTGGAGCGTCCCAAGTCGTGCCCCAATTAACCCAAAGAGCTGTTTTGCCCCAATTACCAGCACCATTGCTCATCCCTACATAAAATTGATTCTGGCCAGTTAACCAGTAAGTTGAGGGGTCCTTATCATGCGTACCGATTTGGAAACCACCGATTTTTCCTTTGTAACCTTCGAGCAAGGTCGCAGATACTACAACTGACCTTAGCTTGTTGATGAAGGCTTCTTTAGCAGCAAGCGTGTCTGTGAAGATATCGCTCGAGACAAACATTCGAGCCATGGCCGAGTCCATAATCAACTTATCAGCTGTGATAGTCTTTGAACCGATAATCTCAGCATTTAGCTTGACAAAGTTACCCTCACCCACAAATAACCGCTTGAAGTAACCATCAATAGCCGTTAATTCATCAAGTAAGGTCTTACCTTTCAAACGGATTTTCTCAGCTTCAATCAAGATTTGATTGTTCGTCGCGTTGATTTGCGAGATAATAGAGCCAGCGCTTGTCAAATTTTGAAACGCAAACGAGCCTTGAAGTAAGGTCAGTTTGGTTTGAGTCGCTTCAAGAGTCTTATCTGTCTCAAGAGTCGCATCTTCGGGTGCGGGTTGCCATTTACGGTCAGTCGTGCCTTCGTAGAAATCCAGCTCGGTCATGAACAGACCGCCCCATTTGTCTGGGTTGTTTCGGTCATACTCGAATTGCAAATAGCCATCATCGTAGTCACCGACGTTAAATTTGAACGTTTTCTTCACTGCTCGACTGTTATCGAAGACGGAACCATCAACCCAACGAGTTTTACCATCAAATACAAGTTGTTTTTGTTGAAAATTCATACTTGAATCTTTTTTACGCTTGCAGAAATACACTCTAAAATATTTTGAGTTGTTGTCGAAACCTAAAATATTTAGAGTATAATCAGTATTTCGCTTGATAATGAAACGTGTACTCTTAACAACTGCTCCTGGTCTCAACTCAAACATGCGCTTCTGCCCGTTAAAGTAGAAACCATGCGACGTGAAGCCTAACCGACAATTGGCTTCTGTCCAGTATTTCAGACCGTCGTCCGCTCTCGAATTTCGGAGCATATTCGGACCGCCAACGTTGGCATACTTGCCAACTTCGACTTGAAAAAGTTGATTAGTCAGAGTCATGCGAGCGACCTTCTCAGCAATGTCAGACTCACTGCTGCCAATGATCCGTTCGTACAGCTGATTGGTTTCTTTCACTCGCTGAAAGTCGACGAGGTCAGCCTTGTTATCAAGCTGCCGTCTCACTTGCTCGCTAATTTGTTTCGCTTCCTGAGCAAGCAAACTACCTGCGCCAGCGTTTCGCAAGGCTTCATCTGCTTTTTGCTTGATTTCGTTCAAACCTGCGCTATTAAAGTCAAAACGTTGGTCAATGGTCTCTGTCAGACTTTGCCTGACCTCTTCGGCTTTGGCTCTGGCAGCATTCAGACCGTCTGTGAATTGATTGACCAACTTTTCTTTCTGCCTATCAAAAGCAAGGTCAGCATTCTTGATTTCTTTCGCCAATTGTGTAGCGAATTGCCCTTGCAAGTGCTGAGTTTCATTCTTAACCGCATCATTAACAGCGTTAGAAATCCTATTGGATAAACCTGACTTAAATTGTCCAAATCCAATAGATAGCAGTTTCTTTGCCATCGGTGAGTATGTATACTTCGTGATTTTCTTGCGAACGTCCATCTTGAATCGATCATGAAATAGACTAACAATATCAAAAATTTGAACAGGTACATCACTCTTTCCTTCAACTTGAATTTCTAAATTGTCTTCAAGCATATCGCAAAGTGTATTTCTAAAATACTGCTCACCATATTTTCTAAGTGTCGCTTCATCTTTCACGTCCTGGTCATTAACATCAATCACATCTTCATAGATTTGACTGTATTTGTTAATGAGTGGACTATCCACCACCACAGAAAACTTACGATCAGGTGCCTTTTCTCCCTCACCTTTGATGGTAGTCTTAAAGGTGATTCGAGTTTTCAAAGATTTGGTAGAGGTTTTGTGCTGATAGCTAGACAGGTTTTTCTTGTACATAAAAAGCGATTCATTTTCTGAACCGCCATTTTTTAAAAGTCGAACCTGGTAACCATGACGTACAAGATCGCCACCCCACTGACCAAGGATAGAGTGCTTATCTTTTATAAAAGCGGCCATCGCGTTGACACTATCAATATTGAACGTGTGACGTTCGTCGATGTCGGAAAAGAATGAGAGCGGATTCTCACGAGTGATACTCCCAGCAAAACGACTCAAAGCCGTTGATCCCGTCGCTCTATCCAATGATATTGGATTGATAACGTAGTTATTTAACAATGTCATGACCTGATTCGCATAGACTTGAATATAGCCATGTTTCTTTTGAACCTCGAAAATGACGAAATCTTGTTCGCCATGTAGGTCATCGGCTTTTAGGAAAGTTTCTTCTTTCAACTTCTCCCACAAAGCATTTGAGGTCGGAAAGCGAAAAGTCAGTTGATAGGTACTATTTGCTTCTTGAGAAATCTTGTCTGCATAAGCAGCATTTAGAGGAGTATTCCCATTTGTTAAGTAAATCAAATTTTGTACCTCCAATTTGGCCGAATAATCAATCTAAGAACATTTCCAGTAAATGTAACCCCACTTCTTCCTGTTGGGATTTCAAAGAACCCCCCACGCTTACGAAGTGTGTTTTGGACTGCCCCAGTAGCATTATAGATATTTTGCTTGCCTTGCCGACAATCAATTGTAGCTTTCGTTTTTACATTAAGATACATTGTTTCTCGGCCGATAGTAATCGAAACATCTCCATCTCCTTGAACTTCAATGATGGGCTCAGAGTAAATTGATCCTGGATTGTTAATTGTTCCTGGTCCATTATAAGATTCAGGATTGACTGTTTTTTGGTATCGAAAAGGCTGCATGTTTAACTTGATTTTCAATTGCCATGCATGATTACCAAAAGGTTTGTAGCTAGCAGTTAAAAAATGAGCATAAAAAACAGATTCAGGATGATAGCTAAATTCCAACTCATTGTCATTCGATTGAAATTTATCCAGGATAATTGAGATATCAATCATCTTTGTAACGTGAATTGTAAAAGTTCTATCGTAACTATCAAAAGAACCATCTAATACTCGATAACTTCCATTCACACCATGAAGCTCGGCCACCTCTCCTTTCGGTTTAGCAGCCTCAACTTCTCCAAAGTCGGTCACAATACAACCTGGAAGGGTTGATGTATTAAAGCCATTAATGATCATATAATCCATTAGATTCCCTCCCTTGCTAAAATAGAACCATGTTGTTCGTAAGTGTTCAATGAGATTTTCTCATTGTCTAGATAGACATCTGACGATTTTTCAAGGATAGCGATAAGGATAGATTCCAAACTTGACCTCATAATCGCTATCTCAGACACTGTTTTACTCTCTTGTACTTCAAGCTGAGCTGAAGGCATGGCCAAACGGGTTTCAAGGTTTTTTGTGACAGAGGCAGTTGAGTTCAGATCCAGACTGTCTCCTGAAAATACATCCGAAATCTCACCAGCCATACCTCCTACCGTTTTCTTGACGTATTTAAACCCATCTTTTAATCCATTGTCTAAACTTCCCATAATTGCATTACCTGCTGGAACCAAAAGCTTACGGTCATACTCAATAGGTCCTTTATGGTCACGGATCCAACCAGCGATACCACCAACGAAGTCAGTTACAGAAGACCACATAGATTGCAAACCGTCCAAGAAACCTTGTAGAATTGCTTTACCAGCACCAAATAGATCAATATTCCACAATTGATTGAAAAAGCCAGTCACATTCCCTACCAAATTAGAGACCGCATTAGACATATCATTCCAAGCGTTCTGTGCTCCGCTTAGAAGACTATTGATGATGCTCAATACACTAGACTTCAAAGATTCCCAAGCATTACTTGCCGTTGACTTAATACCTTCCCACAAACTTGATAGGAAGTTCATAAAGCCATCCCAGATACTTTGAGCTCCCTGCACCAAACCTGTGATCAGACTTGTTACAGTAGATTTTATCCATTCCCAAGTCGCTGAAGCAGCTGACTTGATAAATTCCCAAATCGCACTAAGAACAGAAGAAAAATTTTCAAAAACAGCAATACCATAACCAACAATAGCATCTACAATACCAGAAAAGAACGTTTTGATACCTTCCCATATCAGAGAAATGCCATTTTGAATACCTTCCCAAATTAAAGAAAGATCAGCTCCTAGCTGGTTAAAGTTCCCTGTCACAAGGTCGATGATGATTAAAATAGCACCCAAGAAAATCGATTTGATGAACTCCCAAGCACCTTGAAAAATCATCTTAATCCCTTCCAAAATTTGACTAAGACCGTCTGAAATGTTGTTCCAGATATTCATGAATCCATCAATAAACGGTTGAACAATCGTCATAACTGCCGTTGTGATAGCCGTCCAGGCCACAGATGCAGCCTCTTGGATGCTTACCCACAAGTCAGAAAAGAATGTTACAACCCCATTCCACATCGCCTTTAAAGACTCAATGTAAGCATTCCATGTTGTAACAACTCCATCCCACAAAGTGCTAGCACCTTCAGAGATGCTAGACCAAAGACCGACAAAGAAATCAGCAATCCCCTGCCAAGCCTGCTTGATCCAATCCACAAAAGATGACCAAATTTGCTGACCAGTTTCTGTTTGTGTGAAGAACCATACAAGACCAGCAGTCAATGCTGCGACTGCAGTTACAATTAGCCCAATAGGGTTCGCAGATAATACAGCATTGAAAATGCCGAACGCGCCACTTGCTCCCATAGTAGCAGCCGCATTCGCTGCTTCCGCGGTAGTGAGTGCACCGGTTCTTACGAACTGAGCCAGCATAAGACCATTCGTAATAGCTAGAGTTGCATTCCTGATTGTTTCAATTCCTTTTATTACCGTCAAAACAGCTTTATAGCCTGCCCAAGCACTTGTAATGCTAACGACAGCCGATTTTAAAGTATCTAACGCAAGAGGTGAATCTTTCAACCAAGATGTAAATTTGCTAAGACTTTCAGAGGCATCTCTGATAAAACCTGTGATACTTTCAAAGGCAATGCCTAGCAAGTTCACTCCCTGCTCGCCGTCTTTGATCCCTAAAAGATCTCCGACGAAATCAACAACAATGCTTGCAACATTACCAGCAACGACTCCAATATTCTCAAAAGTAACTCGGATATTGTCTGCAATATTGACAATTTGAGTTGCAGCTTCCTCACTAAAACCAAGCGTATTCAGAATATCAATGTTATCTTGCTTACTTAATGATCCAAAGATCATGTCAAAAAAGGTCTCAAAGATTCCTGTTACACGAGCCAGTTGATCAAAAACTGCACTTCCAAAAGCATCCCCAAAAAGCTGAGATGCAATCTGACTAATCCCTTCAGTCAGAACCAATCCAAGGCCTGAAAAAACATTGCCAATCATCGGCAAAAAATTATCAAAGAGAAAGGTCGATGTTGTTTTAAGCAAAGCATGTAGAGAAGGCAGGATATTCTCCCCCAACGCTAGCTTTCCAAGGACATTCTGAGCAGCTGCTTTCATGGATTCAAAGGAACCACTAAAAGTAGATGCCGCTTCTTTTGCAGTCGTTCCAGTAATATCCAGATTTTCCTGGATAGCATGGATAGCATTATAAACATCTGAAAGGTTGTTAATGTCGTACTTGACACCAGTCAACTTCTGAGCGTCATTCAAAAGACGCTCCATTTCTTGCTTTGTACCACCGTAACCAAGCTTCAGGTTGTCCAACATGGTATAATTCTGCTTTGCAAACCCTTGATAAGCCATCTGAATGCTTTCCATCGATGTACCCATCTTGTTCGCATTATCTGACATATCAATCATGGCCATATTAGCCGTTTCAGCAGCCTTGTTAGTATCTCCACCCAAAGACTGCAAGAGACTCGCTGAGAAGCCTGTCACGTTCTCCATGTAAGCATTCGCTGACAAGCCCGTTGTCTTGTAGGCTTCATTAGCATATCCCTTGACCTTGTCAGCAGAACCTTTGAAAAGAGTTTCAATCCCTCCGAGCGATTGCTGAAGCGCTGCACCTTCACTGATAGCCGCCGAAAAGGCCTTGCCAATTCCTGCCGCTGCAATAACTTTCGTCATAACGCTAACAAGACTAGAACCCAATGACTGTCCAGCGCTTTGCCCTGCTGCACTAGCTTCAGGATTGAGGAGCGATTGGATTTTACCAGTAATGCCTCTGGCCGATGGTATCAATTGCACATAAGCCTGTGCTATTTCTGTCGCCACTAATCCTCACCTCCAATCTTTTCTAGAATTTTCTGACGATATTCTTCAAAGTCCTCACCAGAATCAAAGATCATCTCTTTTCTTTCTTTAGCTTTCGTTTTACCTGTCAGCTCCTCTGCAACCATTAATGGTTTGTTGATTCCTTTCTGACCGTCTGTTGTTTTAAACCAAACAAGAGCGGAAAGCCTATCAAGCACGCCCGCAAGTAAAAAAGTTTCAAAAGGAACTTTGCTATTGGTCATTGCTAGTTTGATTCGTGAATCATCTCTCAGACCAAAAGCAAAAACAGCTACCTGGTCAGCAGGTAACTGTCTGTAATCAAAAATCCCATAGGTTTCAGCTAAATCACAGATAAGAGCGTCTTCGTCTGTTTGAATCATTCTAGCAAGGAGCGCTATTTTTTTAACTGATTCTGACTTGAAAAGATCTCACTAATTTCTGCTCCCATTTTATCCAAAGGAACAATTCCAGCAGCAGTCCGCACATGGTTTTTCAAATCTTCTGATTTGTTACCAAGCATGAGTTGTACTACTTTTGGTAAAACTGCCGGATTTGTATCTACTTCAGCGATGGCTTCAAGCAACTCATAGTTTTCCAAGCGCTCTTTTGTAATTTCAAAAGCAAATCCAGTCGAAGTCACACCACGGATTGTTTTAATTTGTGGCGCAGCTCCTTTATTTTTCCTTTTACGATTTTGTTTTGACATGATTAAGCTCCTTTGATGTATTCATAGTGTGTGTCGTCAGCAGCGTTAGGGAAGGCAGTTACTGTCGTACCATATCCAAGAACACTTCCATCGTTATAAGTGATTTCATCAATGGAAGTTACCTTTCCTGAAGGGATAACAATACGTTTAAGTACACCACCTTTTAGAACTGTTTCGATTACCAGACAGTGATGTGGCAATTCTTTTGAGTTTGCCTTAATCGTAATTCCTGATGACAAATCCCCAGATACATTATCTGGTCCATACACTTCATTCAAAACATGTAGATTCAATGCTTCAATAAGCATATATTTGAATGTGTCTGTTTTTTCCTTTTGAACTGAGCTTACAACGACACCGCCCCAAGCTTTGATATTTTCTGACTCTGGCGAGTTACTGTTGGTCATACCGTCTTCTGAAATATAACCTAGTGCTTCAAACGCCTGATCTAACTTTGTTGTTGCGTCTGTCGGCAGCGGCGTTCCAAGAGGGGCAGAATAAACCGCACCTCCGATTTTAGGTTTTGCAGTCGTTACATTTGCTTCTTTTCCCATTTAATTTCTCCTTTTTAAAAAAAGTTAATATCAAATACAGCTTGATATCGATATTGTTTTGTTTCAGTGTCCGTAAAATTGTAATCACTGTTCAGGTGGACACCACAGATTGAATCTAATTCAATCAATCCCTTCACAGCACTTTTCACTTTCACATTAAGCTCTGCTGCCTTCTGCATAGTTGGACCATAACTTTGAAAAGCAAAGGTCGCACTACTAGAGTGATTACGCTCCTTTCCACCTGTCTTTTGAATAATGACAAAGCTATCGGGAGCTTCAGCTTCATGCTCAAAAAATGACGGTACATCTAAATGACCGTCAAGATATTTCTTGATAATAATTTCAATCATCTAATGCACCGCCTTCAACAAAGTGTTATTTTTCAAATTATCCCTCTTCGCTTTTCGCGTTGCTGGATAAATCATAGCATTTGCCCTTGTCTTACCAACGTGGCTATCTTGTTCATAACCAGGGCCACATCTTTTTTTGATGACTGTCGCTTCTTTGTTCAGAATGTCCTGAATCTCTTTGGATTTCAAAAGGGCTCCTACACCCGCACTGATAAGCTTGACTTTGAAATTACTCATACGCTTCAACCATCACTTTCTTGTTCCATTCCAGAGGCATCATGGCTTCAATGCCTTCTAAGGGAATGCCAATCGTGCGCCATTTACGCCCAAAGAAACGAACTTCACGGTCTTTCCACTCGTTCTGGTCGCCTTTTGGGATTCCTAGCGTATAAGAAGCCTTCTTCCCGGTCAGACTGAGCTGAGTAGTGACATCTTCTGTCGAAGCTGGAACAACCAGGACATTATCTACTTGAATTTCAGAATTCTCGTAGATTTGATGTCCAAAGTCATCCTTTCCAGTCTTAGTTTTCCCAATCAAAGTTACAGTAATTCCTTTAATCCGTCCCATAGATATCAATCACCCCATATCTTTGCTTTTTAAGCCCCAGACGTTTCAACTCAGAGTCCTTAATAAAGAGACCACCGCCAGGGACTAGATAAGAACCACTGAAGGAATATCCTAAAGCAGACTCAGCCATTTGAGTCATTGGTTCCTGATCAGTAGAGGTCATCAAGGTGCGAGCTACCACATCAACCGTGACGGACTTAACGACCATGGCAAAAGATGGATCAGTAGCCACCAACCCATCTAAATCTTTGCCAACTTTTTTAGCTTCAATACGAAGAGAATGAGAAACAACTTCCAACAGCTCCTCGGCTCGTTTTTCCTCATCGAATTTCAACGCTCGCCACAATTTTTTCAAATCTTCCACTGTTGCAAAGTTTTCCATTTCTACCTCCATTCAAGCGACTACTGAACTTCAGTGTCAGCTTGTTCAATCAGTGAAATCAATTCAGGTTTTGTGGCGCGATTATCATAAGTAATCCCTTTTTCATCAAGGATTTCTTTCAACGCTGCGTTAGTCAATGAGTCCAAAGGTTTGTATGCTTCAATTGGAACCCAATCACCTCCAGAAATTTCTGTGTTAGTGTTGATTGTTGCTCCTGTCTTTTGGTTTACATACTCAGCCATGATTAACCTCCCGTTTTCACAATACGAGCGAAACTAGCAGCGTCCATGATGCCCCATCCGAGGTATGCTTCGCAACGGATATAAATCTGGTTATACCCTTTAAGGTCGCGACCGCTGTTGTCAGGATCACCATACTTGATGATTTCCATCGGAACTTCTTTCGCATAGCCCCATTTGAACATTGTTTCAAAGTCCCCAACAATCGCTGTATTTTTAGGATCTGTTTGTGAGTATGATACAGTGCGGTTTTTATCTACTGTCAATCCATTGATTGCATCAGGCACACCGCCCCATGCCAATTCAGGATACAATTTCCCACCCTCAGCATTTTTCATTTTTGAAAGTGCTGTAGTGAAGATAGGGTCCAAAATTGCTCCAGTGATATCGCGTTCTGAACCATCAATCATACCAACTGCATCTTCCATGCTTTCATCTGGGTTATTTTCCTTGAAAGTAACTGTCTGAGTAACTTTTTTATCAAAGCAATTATCACCAATAATTGTGGAGGCTTGTTTTGTTCGTGGATTAATACCATGAATACTCATGATATCAAGACCACGAGCTAATTTTTTAGAAAAACCTTCAACATAATCAGTGAGCATGTCAACTTTTGCTTCTTCAGAAGCATGCAAAAACTCATCAGATACTCGAGCGCCATATTCAATTTTGAGTGGCACAATAGTTACAGGTTCGAGGCTCACACCACCGTGAGTCTTTTTGCCGTTTTCTGCTACAATATCGATATCAGAATCGAAATCGAAAATGAACTCTTTTTGTCCATTAAACGGAATAGGCTTTTGGGGTGATAGCTTAGCGATTGACGAATGACCCTTCACCTTGTTGATTACCTTTGTTACAAGTTCTGGATCAAATAGATTTCCTTTTGAAAGTTGAGCTTCTGACATATTTTTTCTCCTTTAATCTTCGATATTTAAACTTTGAACCAAGTTTCTAACCATGGCTCTGTCATCATCCTCTTTAGGGACAATTGGTTCAGTTGATTTTACTGGTGCTACTTTGCTCACTGGTTTCATAAACCCAGCCAAGCGCTCTGCATCTGCCTTGAAGCTTTCTTCATCAGTTCCCTGCAAACGATCTGCAAGGTCGTAAGGCAATCCATGTTGCAAAGCAATCCTAGTTCGCAGACTAGCCGTCTCATAATTAGAGATTTGATTCTGCATCTCTTCAAGTTGCTTGTCAGCATCCGCCTTACTTTGACGATTAGCTTCAATTGTTGACTTCAAATCAACATTTTCTTTTTTCAAGTCTTCAACAAGAGATTTAAGCTGGTCATAGTCGGCATACTTCTCTTTCTCCCGAGATAAACGAGCCTTAATAGCAGCATCAAATTCTTCTTGTGTTGTGATCGGTTTAAAATCTGACATTCTCATGTCTCCTTTCTCCTGCTTCCCCGGCAGTTCGGTAATTTTTGGGCATCAAAAAATGCAGTCACAAGACCGCTTATTTTAATAACTGATTTTTTGCTTTTTCTTAGGCTTAGTTGTAGCACAAGCCCAGTGCGCAAGCAATGCACTATCCATCAAAGAAATCTCCATGTCGTCAAAGTGCGATCGGTAGCCAAATCCACCATTTGAGCCAATATTCCGCTTATCGCAGTTAGTAGCTACTTTAGACAGCGATGGCTGGCCAGCGTGACAGATGGTTTTCTGATAGATTCCTTGTTCCCAAAGAGCATTGGCCACGATGATTTCCTTCACCGTCGGCAGAATCACATTCTTGATTCTGTAGTCCTTCAACTCTTCGTCCAGGATCTTTTGACCACTTGCGCCATCAATGACAATTTGAGCCACATCGGCTTGACGCAAAAAGGCAACCATCCACTCATTTCCATTACGAACAGATTGGCAATCGACTGTCTCAACAAAGTAACGACCATCCTTAGTCCGTGCAGCAATACTCAATGCCACGTTCGTTCCATCTTGACCGTACTTAATACCAACAGACAACTTGCCAGATAATTCTGGAACATCATCTACCTTGAGCTCATTCCACTCCGTCTCAGAAATAGCAGATTTCTGGTTGTAGGTCGGCCAAAATCCCAAACGTTGGATATTATGGTCTAGCTTATCCTCACCAAGCTCTGCTTCAATTTTACGCTCATTTAAGTGGTAGCCCATAGATGGATTGGAATTATACCAAGCTTCCACATCGTCAATTTCCTTTTCGTCAGAAACCGACCACTCAGCCCAGCCCGAATACTTCCCTTTACCGAAAAGACAAGTCTCACGGTACTTAGTAAAGACCGTACCGCTTGATACAGGGGTCGGAGGTGTCCCACACATGATTGTGATAGGATTTGCACTATCCGTCACTGTGTACTTCAAAGCAGATTCTTGCTCAGTCGTGTACTCTTGAGCCTCGTCAATGATCAGCATGTCAAATCCCTCACCAAGACCACCATTTGATGTTCTGGTACGAAATTGGACAACACCACCAGTAGAATAAAGCTCGATTCTTTCCTGCCCCTTGGCTCGAATGGAATTGAAATCCTCACCATCCACATACCCCATTTTCTCAAGGTATCGCTTGACCTTTTCAAAAGAGGAATGGGATGTAGAAATCCGGTGAGCCGTATGCAGGATATTCAATCCCTTATGCAAACCCCAAATTTCAAGAATATAAAGAATTTCAGATTTCCCATTACGACGAGGAATAGAGTAACCAAACTTCTGATGCACCCAAAGACCGTTCTTGTCAACAGCCATCATAGGCAGCAAAAGATTCTTTTGCCAAGCATAGCAAGAAAGACCAGTCCGCTCGTAAAGTTCAATCGCTTCTTTAGCTTTTGAATTTTTCTTGACGTATTTTAAAATCACCGATTGAGTAGGATTCTGATTGCCAAGTTTCTTCCTAGCCATTCCACATTCCTTTCAATCGTCATCGCATGATAACCCTATCGCTGGGAGATGTAAGCGCCGCCAAATAGTATCTAAAATATTCAGATACTCCAGCTCTTCGACTTATGCATTCTTTTGATGCTTTGAATTCTTTTCCACCCATTTTTTGAAATCATCAAATGTATCCATTTTTTGCAATAATAGATACTTCTCGACTTCTTCAATAGCTTTCTCGACAGAATTGTCATTGAAACAATAGCCATTAAGTGACAAATCAAAAATTTTATTTTTGTTTTTCTTATCAACAATCCATAACTCCTCACCATGCCAAGCGCTCTGTTGGTCGTAACATTTAGAGGACTGTATCTCCAGATTGTTATCTTCAATCAATCCTATCAATTTTTTGTATTTGTTCATCAAAATTTCCTTTCTGAGCATAAGAAAAGCACCCTGACCACTGTCAACGTGCTTATGCTATAATTTCAACTTCCTTGATTTCGTTCTCAAAAAGTTTTGTCCATCGGGTTCCCGACTGAACGGACAACCCATCATATTCTTCATCATAGACATCCTTGTCCTCATAAAGACAGATGCCTTCAAATGTTTGGCCGTCAATATCGGTGATTCTGACAACCTTGTTATTAAATTTTCTAAGTTCCATCAGTCTCCCCTTTCGTAATATGTCGGTATCAAGTGTGCGCCAGTTTTGCTATATTTGATTGTCATAGCATTTACTGGCTTACCAGTATAAACATCAATTCCCAACGGCCTATCTTCAAACAAATCAACCTTTTCATTGCTAGTTTGAGCGCCTTTTCTATTTGTTTCTAAAAATCCTGTCATCTTGTACTTGTCATACAAAGCATTGACATCTACATCATCGTAAAAATAGCTCTTTCCAGATGGAGAGGTTGACTGAATATGTCTAGCTTGTTTTTCATGGTTGATTTTATCCAACCATGTTCCATTTTTGAATTTTTCTTGGATATAAACTACATCTTTTAAGCGCTCATATCTTTCACTATCATTATACTTCAACTCCTGAAACTTTGCTAGAGAAATAGGTGCATTTTGCGGCCCCAAAACTTCAACGATTTTCTTGTACTCTCGGATATCTACCTTTCGGTTATTATCACGCACATCAATATTCTGCTGTTTGCGTCGTTCAAGGACATCAGCGCTTTCTTTTGACCACTTTTTAGACCAAGAGTTTTGCTGCTTCCCATTTTTTGGATGATAATCAATGGTGCATTGACAACGTTGATGCCTTCGATAAAATCCTGGGGGCTCTTCACCGTACAAGTATTTACCAACCAGCGACTGACACCAGTCACAACAATGTCCCGTAGAATGTCGTTCAATGACTGGAGCCAGCCCGACTTTCTTCTGCAATTCCGCATTTTTCTGAATGGTATCATCAATAATGCTCTGGCTAAAATTGACAATCGGCTCTTTTAAAATCCAAGCAATCTGACTAAACTCAGCTTCACTGGAAATCCGATTGACCAAACCAGCTATCCTATCTTGATTTAGTTCAGGAACTTGAACTTTTAGCCCTATCCTAGCCTCCTCGTTCAAGTTCTTCTGAACTTGCTGAGCATAGCCACTTATTAGCTCGAAATTCCGCCCCAGCGTCTCCGTCAGCAGCCTTTTAGCGATATTGTAGTACATTTTACCATCTGGCAGATTAGAGGAGCTTATAGAGCCTCTCAGAGCCTTAGAAAGAATCTCCCCTAACTCGATAGCATACTCATTCGCATCCAGATAGCCAGCTGACTTAGATTGTAATTTTGACAAGAGAGACTTCAGCACCTCGCTATCAAGTCTCGCCTCCTCAAATTCCGTCTGAATTTTCGTCAACAAGTCCGGCACGATATCCTTGACCATCATTTACCTCTTTCTCAATCGGGGCAGGGGCAGTATTTTCAGCACCCTTGATACCTGTCAAGTCTCTGATAGTCTCACCATCCACGTAACCAGGCACAGCCTGATTAAGCTTGATAGCACCATCACCAATCATCGTCAACATATTGGCATCTGCTTCAAATAACGGCTCCCACTTCACTTTCGTTTTCACAAATTGACTGCGAGCATACTGAAAATCATCTTGCAAACAAGTAGCCACATAGGCCACATTCAGGAAACCTGCTCCTAGCGACCGCTGAGCCTTCCGCCCAGCAAGGCGAAGATTCTCGTGACTCGCCTTGATGGCTTCTACTGATGATGGATTATCAGACACAAATCCAAGGTCATCCAAGGTCAAGCCCATTTCCCCAGCAAAGCCAGCAGCAGCCGTCCTCAGTTGCTCCGTAAAAGGCGACATGCTAGCAGTGCTAAACTGGCCAACGTTTGGCTTTTCCCCATTGTCACTTGCCGAAATCGTCAACAGACTTGATACTGTCGCTTGCCATTTTTCCAAAGGTTCTGCATCAGGATCTAGCCCTAGAATATACTTTTGAGGCCATGAATAAAATTCCGCTGTGATGTCTGCTCTTTCCAAGGTCCGCTTAGCATATTTCTGATAATACATGCCAGCTCTCGTGATACGACTACGACCAAACGGTCTTACCGCATCAGGACGATGGATCACAGGAACCAACAGTGGAATATTCGTCGGATTGCTGATTGAGTAGGGGTCACCATCCTTTGGAATGAAATGCGTTGCATTTGACTCAAAGTAAGCTTCTAAAGTTGCCTGACCATAATCATCACGAGCCAGCACCGCATAACCTTCCACAAGAAGACCAGTTATAGGATCAATCACCCCGGTTGCATTGCTAGCTTCGATTACCTGCAAGCGAACCTCATCATCTTCCCCTTTTGAAATATAGATGAAGCAACACGAACCAATCAGCGCAGCTAAAATGGCACTGTCAAAAAAGATATCTGGGTTATTGCGATCAAAGATTTTCGTGACATTGAAAACATCATCTCCAAATTCCCGAAAAACCAGACGATCAGCAAGACTATCCACACCTTTAGCAGTCCACCCCAAGGTCGCCCTGTACTGTGCTCTGACATTTGGAGGAATCGTGATTCCTATTGGCGCTTCCTGATGCTGCATAGCATAATGCTTATATCTCAGATTGACCCTTGACCTACAAGATGCAAGTTTCCTCCTCAGATAATCAATTCCTCTTAATTCCAAGTCATTCTCCTTCTATTTCTAGGTTTTGGCGCGAGAAAAAATGTACAGTGACGGCGTGAAGCCCTCGAGCGCCTAGTGGGAGGGGGATACCCCCCTATCCTCTGCTAGGACTTACTTCACACATATCTGTTATTTTTTCAAATTCTAAGCATTCATTATTATTTTTGATATTTTTAAAAAATAATATAATTTTTCTTTTTTGGATTCTTCAAGCTCTGTACTTTGTCCAATCTCTTGACTGTGGCAGGTTGCGATTTCCTACAACAGTAGCATTGGCTGACCTATCGTCAGCATATAACTTATCAGACTTCTGTCTGTTGCATTGCCAGTGGGCTAACTGCAAGTTTTGAATATCTGATGGATGACCGTTGCGATTGATTGGAATAATGTGATCAATGACCGGACTTAATGGATGTGGGTACCTCAAGGATTTGTCAACTGGTAGTCCACAAATCCCACAAGTATTTCTTGTTTTGAGAATAATATTTTTATTCTTTTCAAAAGCAACTCTGTGAGGACCACTCCGGTCCGGTCTGTCCTTTGGGGTATTCATCTAGGAGGGTCCTTTCTTTTTAGTAAGTAGTGGGGGGCTAAATTTTTATGATGTAGGGGGGAGTTTTTTCAGTCTCTAACACCCTCGTATATTTAACATATCTTATATTCTGTTAAATAAAACTAACATTCTTAAAAGTCAACTGTAGCAAGTGCTTACATCTGTTTCATTAAAAACTGATTTACTTTTTCTCAATATGTAAAATAAATAGTCATTTAATAGCTAAAATTCATCATTGAATCATCTAATTCATCCTGCTTAATACCTATATAATCAAGTGTGATATCTGGAGATGAATGATTAAATAATTCCATCAAGATCGCTACATTTTGATTTTTTCTGTAATGATGATAACCAAATGATTTTCTCATTGAGTGAGTCCCAATGTTTTTAAGGCCAACATGTTCAGCTGCTTGCTTTAATATTTGATAAGCTGCAACTCTTCCAATATGAACGATTCTTACTCCGTCTGTCCTAACTTTTTTCTTACTTGGAAATAGGTAATCATAATCTTTAAGGTCATTTGTTTTAATGTAGTGACTTAAAGCTTTTCTTAATTCAGGGTTGATAGCAAATCGCTTGACCTTACCAGTTTTCTTTTCAGTAACCTCGATTCTATCGCCTGTCACTTGTTTCACTTGGAGAGGTATAATATCGCTGATGCGCATTCCAGAATACAGACCGCACATGATTAGGACATAGTTTCGCTCACTCTTTGATTTTAAAAAGTCTTTCATCCGTTCAATGTCATCAAGTTCACGAATAGGTTCTACTTTTTTCACGATATCACCTCCAAACTCAAAGAAAAAGACAGGGTGTGCCTGCCTTTACAATTATTTCATAATATAATTTTAGCACATAAAATCATATATCCACTCCGAACTTACTCCGAATTTACTCCAAAAAAACTCCGAATTCACTCCAAAATCTCAACCTGTTCACCATTGCGGTATAACTCTGCAAATGCCATCAAAGCTTTCTCCAAAATATCATAGTATGAACTTTCTGAAATTGCTAAATCCCTAGAAATTACTTCATCTTTCTTGCAATCCCATTGAAGATACTTTTCAAAAAGTATCCTACGATATAAAGGATCGTGTAAGTTACTAACTGCTTGTTCAATTGCATCCAGCTCAAGTTCTGCATCAACTTTCCGTATAGCTAACTTCTCAACTTGACTATTTCTTCCACTTGACGGGTTTCTAGGCATGAATGAGTAGGTTGTCGTTACTCTCTGACCTTCAGTGTCATTGGCCACACGACGCCATCGAGGATATCCTTTTAAAATTTTCTTGGCATTTTCTTTTGTTTTGGCTTCATTTATATCAGGAAAGAAGGGCATTGCTCACCTCGTTTCTATCTCGAGTAATTCTTCCGTCAATATCTTCGTGATTGCTTCCACTTGATAAGCTTGCCATCGTTATTATTGTTAAAATAATCTGGCAATCTTGCTGTTGGACTTTCTTTATAGACAACCTTCTCAACGACCTGAACTTCAGGCATCATTTCATCATCTATCCACCCAACAAGCCACGCAGGGTTTACATTATAGGTTTTAGCAATCATTTCAATTTGTTTAATAGACGGATATCCACCACGTTCATACAAATGAATTGTGTTTTGGGAGACACCTGTATCTCTGGCCATATCTTTGACAGAGATACATAGGTCCTCTCTAAGTTCTTTCAATCTCAGCTGCATCTTGCTCTCCACTTTCTAGTATTAGCTTTTATGAATGTAGCCTGCTCTTGCATCTGCTTCCATTCGTAATCCATGATGATTTCAAGTTGATTGTTACAAAGACCTTTTAAGAAATCATTTTGAGCTTCTAGTTTCTCAATATCCTTATAGGCCCTTTCATACAGTTCATCTTCCAGAAATCTAATGCGCTCTGCCATTGCTTCTTGAATGATGATGTAAGTTGGTTTCTTGTACTTTGTCATTACAATCTTACCTCATCTCCTATTTTTAGAGATTCGTAGTTTGTTTGAGTAACTACGAATATTCCGTAATTTTGCACTGTAACAGTGTACAGGTCGCCAATCTGCTCCTTGTAGACGACTCTGCCTTTGATTTCTGCGCCTTGATTATCTGCTTTGTAGATTACAATAGGGCGCTTTTCTTCTAATTTCTTAATATGGATACTCTGCCAGATGTTCAATCCAGCAGACAATAAAATCCATATTGCGATAAATCTTTTCAATCTGTGACCTCCTTAAAGCGCCCATCTATTTCGGGGCTTATTTCTTTTGAAAATAGGATTCTTCTTTTCTTTTTTCTTCTGCTTCTGATAATCGCTATCTTTGTTAAAGATAATATCTTCATCTTCAATCAGTTCAGGAATGAAGTATTTAGATGGGTGTCGTTCAGGTCGTTTCATCTCGTGACCTCATTTCTCAATTCAAAACCAATTCCATATAAGAGCAAATCATTTTGAAAGTCAACGAATGCTTCAATCATCTCAGCTTCTTGAAAGTCGTATTCCTCAACCGTACTTAAGAAATCATCAATATCATTTCTTTGTACACTTCCGTATTCTGTCTTTGTGTGTTCCATGGCTTGTTCATAGCCATCAACATCAATTTTGTAGTAGATTTTGCCACCTGAATAATCATATTTGTAATTTTTGATTACCATCACTCCACCTCCTCCACTTCAAATAGTGGACTATTAAACACTTCACCAAAACCAGAATATTCCAGTTCCTTTCGTGTAAATTTTTCGTTGTTTTTCCCATTGTTAAAAAAGTGGAATCCAGTTTCTGTTTGATTTAGATAATCATCTGTATTTTTTAACTTGACTTTGTATTTTGGCTCTTTCTCGGCCTCATAGTCAGTCATCCACGCTCGAGCGAAAAGTTCTTGGTTGTTTTTGTCATTAAGCCATTTCTTCACGAATTCGCTTTTTTTAGCGTAGAGATGGATTGTGTTACTATCTAGTGCATCACGCAAACTAAAATTTTTTAAAAGTTGGCATTCGAAAATCCAATCATCCATAAAATTAGGTAGAAGCACTTTATTCAATTCTTGCCGAATCTTATCAGCATCTTTCAATTGATTACCAACCCACTCTCCCTCAAGTTTACCTTGCTCGTAACCACTACGATATTTCATCGAACCGTAGTCGTCCCCTAATTCTTTAAAGATTTCATTAAGCCATCTAGTCTGTGTCGTCGGATCAAACCCTCTGATTCGACGAACGACATCTTTTAACTTGAACGGCAACGGTTCTGGTTCGTCTAAAGACCGTAAGTCTTTCAAAATCAAATCAACCGAGGTCATTTTTTTCTTGCTAGCTTTAAATTTTTCGTATCGCTCAATTAGTCCCTGAATGTTCATTAAAATTCCTCACTTTCAATTTTTCTGATATCAACAACCTCTTCAAGATATTCCTTTGAACACCAGTCGTATTCAACGCATTGTCTAATAAATCTTTTTTTATAAAAACAATGCTCTATGTATGCGATTGGAAATAGCAAAGCGATGAAAGGTGAACAAATGATTAAAAATAAATAAATAGCAATTCCACAAACTTTTGAGTCTGCAATATATTCATAAAAATCTACTAAATCTTTTATTCTTTTAAAATGCCTGATAAAAATAATATAGTTTTTTCTTTTCATCCTTCACAACTCCTTAAAACGGCAACCCATCATCTGAAATATCCATCGGATCACTTGCTCCAAAACTTGGTGGCATCTGGTTTTCCATGCTTGACTGATTCGCAGAATTATCCTTCTTTTCAAGTGTTTGAAAACTTTCAGCTACCACTTCTGTCACATAGACACGTTGTCCTTGCTGATTATCATAGCTACGAGTCTGGATGCGCCCTGTGATTCCTACCAGGTTCCCTTTTTTGCACCAGTTTGAGAAATTTTCAGCTTGCTGGCGCCACATGATGCAACTGATAAAATCAGCTTCACGATCACCAGCCTGATTCTTAAAATTGCGATTCACTGCCAAACTGAATGTCGCAACTGCAACATTTGATGGTGTGTATCGCAACTCAGGGTCACGAGTCAAGCGACCCACCAACGTAACATTATTGATCATCTTTCTTTTCCTTTCCTATCGCACATTCCACAACTGAGTAACCGATAAAAAAGCACAGAAAAGTTATTCCAAATTCTTTAATAAATTCAATCATTTTCTTCTCCTTCTGAAAAAGTTGCTAAATAGTAACAATCCTTAGCACCATAGTCGAATCGTGTTGTCCGCTTTCCAATGTGCTTCTGAAATCTTGGTCTAGTAATACCTGAGAAAGCCCACTGATAGTCATCCGTTCGATAAGTTCATCCACATTGTTAAAACTTCCAAGAAAAAACTTGCAGTGCCCATTGTAGACGAAGTAAAGATTTAACATCAATACCTCCTAAAATTTCATAAAAGCCATCCAGTGAGTTGTTCCACGCTGTTGCCCAAAAAGTGGTTGATGCGGAACCAATTCCAAAATTTCTTTAACATTTACTTGAGCATCAGACCACTTAAAAATAAGTGTTCCACCTGTTTTCAAGACTCTAAAACATTCTTCAAAACCTTGTTGTAAATCTAACCTCCAAGTCAGTAAATCTAGTTGTCCGTATTGAGCACGCATGAATGATTTCTGACCAGCCCATAGAAGATGAGGTGGATCAAATACCACAAGATTAAATGTTTCGTCGTCAAATGGCATATCTCGAAAATCTGCAACAATATCTGGTTTTACATTGATTTTCTTTTTGTGAATTTCAAATTCTTCTTCACGTCTATCCATGTATGTCGTATGTGGTTCTTTTTTATCAAACCAAAACATTCGAGATCCACAGCACGCATCTAGTATCCGTATATCTTCCATCAATACCTCCTGTCCTTCATCCCAGACGGATACACAAAGCACCTGCCAGTTGCTCCCTCGAAAATTCGACTGGATAAAGCACCATTCCCGAAATCGTCCGAGTAAAGCTCTTTAATCTCTTCACTAGACAGATTCGTGTTGATAATCGTATTGGTCCGATTATCCAGGATCTTGAACAATATCTGATGCGCCCACTCGTTCCGCTTCGTGTCAGCCTTGCGACTCTCTTTCCCAAGGTCATCCAAGAAAAGAAAATCAACCTCAGACAATAGCTTGACCATCTTAGCTTCTGAATAGCCATTGTCAAACTCAAAGCTTTCACGGATTTTGTCAAACAAAGCCACAACTGAAACGAATAACACGCTTTTCGGCTCATCATAAGACTTAAATTGCTCATTGAGAAATCTAGCAAAGCCATAGGTCAGATGACTCTTACCAACACCAGACGGACCAGTGATGATAGCATTCCCAACCGTACCTTTGGCATACTCACGTTCCAACCGCTTCACAAAATTCATAGCCTTTTCATCAATATCAACCTGAATCTCATAGTCATGTAGCGACTTGCTGGCCAGCTTACTTGAAACGATACTGTCACGAGCAAAGACTTCGTAAGTATCCGATAGTTTACTTTTGACCTCGGATTCCATATTTAGTTGCTTTTCAAAGCGTCGGATATTCTCTTTCTCGCATTCAGGACATTGACTGATTTCCTCAATATTTCCCTTGATAGGAATTTTAACAGACCAAAGATGGCATCCATGGATTTCACAGACATCATCAAGAACTGTTCTGGTTCTGAATTGTTTAAACTGTTTCATCTAAAAACCTAGCCTTTCGTCTGTTTTCTTTTCACGATTAACAATATTCCCTTGATTCAAATAACCATCGAACTTCGTTCCGAAGAGAGTCTCTGGTCGCAAGTATTTCGCATACTTCGTACCTGACCAATCCGTAACCATATTATCGATCACTTGTTTAAAGTCTTCTAGTCTATATCCTTCAGACCATCTAGCTTTAATTAGAGATTTGTTCTTCTGAACATTATCTCTATATTTCTTTCCAGTCTTTGAATTTAGATAATCGATAATTTCTTTGTAAGGGATATTATCTATACTACCCTTACCTATACTACCCTCACCTATACTATGCGGACATTTGTCCGTCACTTGTCCGTCAACTGCCTGACCTTCTTCAGTAAGCTCTAGAACTGCCTTTCCAGGCTCAACCAATCTACTTCCATCAACTTCTAATCCAAGTTGTTGAATAGCTAAATTCCTGTGTATACTAGGCTTGTGTCTATCTGGTCTAATTTTATTTTGTTCGTTAAAATCCGTAATGAAATAGACCATGTCTTGATTAAGTGGTTTTATAAACTGCTTGATAACTAATAGGCCTAAACTATCCTCACTGGCACCAATCATTCTAACGACTGGAAATGCTTCGACAATTCCGTCATCATCTGAATTGATGACTAAATGAACATACAATGCCTGAGTTTCAAGTGGCAGTCTTAAAAATTTTTGTGTTTGCATTATGGTCTTGCTGACCATTCTTCTTTCTGCCATCTACCCCTCCACACTTGAAAATTTTGTGTATTCTTTGTGAAAATACAACTTCACTGTCCCTAGACTACCATGCCGATTCTTTTCCAGGATCAGTTCTGTTACGTTGTTTGCTTCCTGACTATCTGCCTGCTCTTTCTGATAGTAGGCATCACGATACAAGAACGCTACAATATCAGCATCTTGCTCAATAGAGCCTGACTCTCGCAAGTCTGCCAGCATTGGGCGCTTGTCCTGTCTCTGTTCAACTGCACGACTTAACTGTGACAAGGCAATGACAGGTACTTTCAAATCTTTAGCAAGTATCTTCAATTCCCTTGAAATCTCTGAAACGATCTGCTGACGATTCTCGCCCTTTGCCCCAGTTATCAGCTGCAAGTAGTCAATGATGATGACACCCAGACCGCCCATTTCTTGGGCGAGTTTTCGAGCCTTTGACCGTATCTCTGAAATCCGAATACCAGCAGTATCATCCACGAAAATAGGCGCATCATAGAGATTATTTTGTGCATGTACAAGTCTTTTCCACTCATCGGTACTAAGATTCCCAGTCTTCAAATGATAACTTGGAACCATACCCTCAGATGCCACCATACGCTCAATCAATTCCTCTGCTCCCATTTCAAGTGAGAAGATGACAGCAGGCTTTCTTTCCATCGTAGCCACATGCTTAGCGATATTAAGAGCCAATGCCGTCTTCCCCATAGCTGGACGAGCAGCAAGAATGATAAGATTCCCTTCATGAAGGCCTGTTGTAATCTTATCCAATCCGACAAAGCCAGTAGATAGACCAGTCACGAATCCATCTGTCTGTGAGCGAGTTTCGACTATCTGCATGTGTGTATCAAGGATATCGGCCACATTACGAAATCCTGTGCCTGTATTCTGATTGCTGATATCAAGCATTGACTTTTCAGTCTTTGAGATAATGTCACTGATTGATACATCTCCTTGATATGCGCTAGAAAGAGACTCTGACAAATCAGTGATTACCTTTCGGAGCGTAGCCTTTTCTTTTACGAGCTTAGCGTAGTACTCCACGTTTTTGGAAGTTGGTGTGGAGTTCACTAATTCGACAACATAGTTCATGCCCCCTATTTTTGAAATATCTCCCTGATTAGTTAGAGCAGACACCATAGTCGTAGCATCGATTGGCTCACTCTTTTCAAGTAATGACAACATTGTTTTAAAAACAATCTTGTTAGCTGGTTTATAAAAATCATCAGGGACCAATTCATCTGCCAGCGAAATGATTGTGTCGGGTGCGATAAATACCGCTCCCAGAACAGATTGTTCAGCCACTAAATCATGAGGTGGTATTTTTAAATCATCCATGACTTCTCCTTGCTAATCCACAAATGTTTCTTTTCGTGTCACGGGATCAATGTCAACACGTCGCCCTGTTTTAAAGTCGATAAACCCTTTCTCAACTTGTGGCGCTTGAAATTGAATCTTCTTCTTTGGTCTCATGGCCATTTTAAGTTTGATATTCATAATCAGCGATTCAATCAAGACTACTGACACCAATGTGCATACTGCGATAATTTGTAAATTGTTCATGTTTCTTATCCTCTTTTTGTGCTATAATATAGTCAAATAATTTTGCTAAGACCTTGTCCAGAAGCCTTTTAGTAAAGTTATTATATTTGATTAGAGAGCCATTCTTTGATGGCTCTTTTTGACCATTTCTTACCAGGTAATTCCTTTGGAAATCCCTTTAAGTAACGATAATTATCTGAAAATGTGGCATACTTAATTCCTAGAAAATCACAGGTAGTGTTCACATCCATCAACTCTGGATAGTGATCACTATCTTTTTCTATCTCGACTAGCCTTGTGATTGTGTCCTTAATAATGGACTTAATCCATTCAGACAGTGAAAGTAGAACATTGTCCATCTTCTTCCCCTCCTACCCTTCGTCAAATGAGTTCAATTTCATGATTTTCATCTTAGTATTGGTGCTTGGCTCCCACGTCATCCAGTAAGCAAGAGCAGCTTCTGCAAACTTCTTCGGTAGCAAGTCATAGCGACTGATATTAAAATGATCCTTGAAATCAATCTCAGCTTGTCTGAATACTGATTGAGCGAAGGTTTTGTCAGCATAAGCTGGACTGTCAATACCACCCAAGCAAGCTACTACACGAGCCTTACGCTTCTTCAGTAGTGATTGAGCATAGCTCGGATGAATCGGTTGTTCACTCTTGAGATAGTCTATATCTTCAAGCATGGTCGCCTGTTGCTCACGCAATTTCTTTTGGCCAGTAAATAGAGCAATGAAGGCATCCTCATCCAAGTCCTCACGAATAAATCCGCCTTGTTTTCGAATCGCTGGCAAGACCTCTGATGTCACCCAACGCTTAAACTCTTTAGCTTGAGGTAACTTGCTGGATAAGATAAGAGAGTAGAGACCAGATTCGTTAATGATGATAGGATTTTGATTTCTACCCATGGCGTCACGAATCGTTACCCCATCTGTCTTATCATCTTCATCTACATGGTCAAAAATTGCTTTTCTTGAATTCGTATATCCCAAGATATCCGCAACATCCTTCCCAACGAACCAAGGCTCGTCATCAATTGTCAAAGTACGGACTTCCTGCCCGTGAAAATTAAAAATTTCGTTCATAATATTCCTTTCTAGTTTTATTTTGTTCAAGTTTCTTGAACTTCAAGTTTAAAAAAATAATCCCCTATTTGGTTATCTGGAATAAGTAACAGATTACAAGCTGTTGTAATTTCGTTGTTTTTCCAATAACGCTGATTATTTAATTTAAGTGAAATACTTCGTTCTGAAAGTTTCATAGCTTTAGCGAATTTTTTCCGGCTATTAAAAATTTCAGTAATTCTTCCATTCAATTTTGAATAATCAAATTTCATTTATTCTCCTTTCTATCTTTTGTTCAAGTTGTTTGAACTTTTGTGATTATAATTCTACTCCTTATTTTTTGCCTTGTCAATACTTAAGTTCATTTTTTTTGAACTTTTTATTTTTTAGCTTGAACTTTTGTTTAAATAGATATATAATTACTATTGAGAACGGAGTGTTAAATATGAAAACTACAACATCTTTGCGACTAAAACAAATTCTGTCTGAAAGAAATCTTAGACAAGTAGATATCTTGAATAGTTCTTTACCACTTCAAAAGGAACTTGGTATCAAAATGGGTAAGAGTGCTTTGTCACAATATGTTTCAGGAAAGTCTTCTCCTGATCAAGACAAACTTGTTTTATTATCTAAAACATTGGGGGTCTCCGAAGCTTGGTTAATGGGATATAATGTTCCTATGTCAGACGATACTCCTGTCCAAGAACTAAAAATCCCTACTTCTCCTCTTGTTCAGAAAATAACTGAAAAAGCTGTAAAGCTTACTGCTCCTAGAAAACAAAAGGTTTTGGATTTTACAGAGAACCAATTGCGTGAGCAGTCTAACAAAGTTATCTCATTAGAGGAAGACTTATTTGAATACAAGGTATATGAAAAACTTTCAGCTGGTACTGGCTTTTCATACTTCAACGATGGGAACTATGACACTGTTTTTTATGACAAAGACCTAGACCACGATTTTGCTTCTTGGGTTTTCGGAGATTCCATGGAGCCTAAATATACGAATGGAGAGGTCGTTCTCATCAAAGAAACAGGGTTTGACTATGATGGTGCCATTTATGCGGTTGATTGGGATGGCCAAACTTATATCAAGAAAGTTTATAAAGAAAAAGACGGTCTTAGACTCGTCTCTATCAATAACAAATATAAAGATAAATTCGCGCCATATGAAGAAAATCCGAGAATTATTGGAAAAATAGTCGGAAACTTCATGCCAGTTGAAAATTAAAAAGAGGAAAGTTATGAAAATAGGAATGAGAACACCGAGTCTAAAAAAGAGCTTGAAAGCTAGAACTACCAGCAAATGGAAGAGACAAACTAAAAAAGCCCTTATTCCTGGATATGGACAAAAAGGGGTTGGGTGGATAAAGAATCCTAAGAAAGCTCTATACAACAAGGTCTATCATAAGACAACGTTTGGTCTTTCAGACTTGTTTACACCGTCTAAAAAGAGAATGAAGAAAACAACAAAAAATCAAACGTCCACCAAATCTACAAAAAAATACACAGCAAAAAATTATAAAGAAGCTGGTATTGTATTAATAGTCATAGGTGCTATTTTCTTATTTTTATTTCCTCCTCTCGGCTTCTTCTTGTTCATTACAGGTTTTATAAGTTACATTATTAGTTATTTAACATTGAAACACGAAAAGAATAAACGAAAAGATATTTAAAAAAGCCCCACAATCGCCCTCGCCAAAGTTTGATTGTGAAGCTTACCCTTATAAAAAATCAGCCATTAAAAAGGCCTCTTTTCTATACCCTATTTTACACCATGAAAGGGGTGATGTCAATATTCTCAACGTTTAGACCTTGTCCAGAAGCTAATAAACAAGGAGAATACAATGAAATATAATAAAACAAAATACCCAAATATCTATTACTATGAGACTGCTAAAGGCAAGCGCTACTATATCAGACGCTCTTTCTATTTTCGTGGTAAAAAGAAAGAGATTACTAAAAGTGGTCTCACAACCCTTCCGCAAGCTCGTGCAGCCTTGACAGAGATTGAGCAACAAATCCAAGAACAAGAATTAGGTATCAATACGAATCTGACACTCGATCAGTATTGGGATATTTATTCTGAAAAGAGATTGTCAACGGGACGATGGAATGACACTTCCTACTACCTCAATGATAATCTCTATAAGAATCATATCAAACCCAAATTTGGTTCTGTCCAGCTTAAAAATTTGGATAGAAATGAGTATGAACTATTTATCGCTGAAAAGTTGCAGAACCATACCAGATACACTGTTCAAACTCTCAATTCCAGCTTCATGGCATTGCTGAATGATGCCGTGAAAAGTGGGAATCTGCTCTCAAATCGCTTGAAAGGTGTCTTTATTGGCCAGAGTGATATCCCTGCTGCTAACAAGAAAGTGACTCTTAAAGAGTTTAAGACTTGGATAGCAAAGGCAGAAGAAATCATGTCAAAACAATTCTACGCTCTGACCTATCTTACCATTTTTGGATTGAGAAGAGGAGAAGTCTTTGGTTTGCGTCCAATGGACATCACTCAGAACGACAGCGGACGGGCTATACTGCATCTTAGAGACAGCCGAAGCAACCAGACCTTGAAAGGGAAAGGAGGGCTTAAAACGAAGGATTCAGAGCGATATGTCTGCCTTGATGATATCGGAACGGATCTTATCTATTATCTGATAGCTGAAGCTTCTAAGATTAAGCGAAAGTTAGGAATTATCAAGGAACAGCACAAGGATTATATAACTATCAACGAGAAAGGTGGTCTCATCAATCCAAACCAGCTAAATAGAAACTTCAATCTAGTGAATGAAGCAACAGGATTGCATGTAACACCTCACATGATGCGCCACTTCTTCACGACTCAAAGCATTATTGCAGGGGTTCCGCTTGAACAATTAAGCCAGGCGCTGGGGCATACAAAGGTTTATATGACGGATCGTTATAACCAAGTTGAGGATGAACTTGCTGAAGCGACAACAGACCTATTTCTTAATCATATTCGCTAAAAAAATCCCCGCCAAAATCTCAAAAAGTCCCCGCCAATTCCCCGACCAAAATCCGAAAAATACCGAAAAATATCGAAAAATGATTTTTAGAATAGTCCCAAAAAGCCTGAAATAGAGCCAAAAAACTCCACCTGATTGGGTGGAGTTAAGGGAGATTATTATGAAAAAGAAAAGTTTAGGATTTCATTAAATAAAGTTAGGAGGTCTTTATTTAATGATTATATAATACAAGATGAATCTTAAAGCTAACTTAACTTTTTCTCTGATTTATCATTTTTTAAAAAATTTTTTTCAAATGGATTTTTCCTCCCCAAGTCATAAAAAAGCCACCTGATCGGGTGACTTCTTTAGGAGATTATGATGAAAAAGAAAAGTTTAGGATTTCATTAAATAAAGGGTACTCAATGAAAATCGAAATCAGACTAGGCAGATAGGCGCAAGCATAACTATAGTTAGCTAAGTCGACTCTAACGAAGGTTGATGAGATTTTCGAAAAGTATTAGGAGGTCTTTATTTAATAACTATATGATACAAGAGGAGGCTTAAACTTTACTTAAGAAAAAATAATTTTTTTATCTTTTTCGATCCACCCAAATCATTCCTGTACAATCATAAGTAGATAAGGTTTCCAATCCCAGAGATCGATAGAATCCCAAGGTTTTTTCTGTCTGTTCGGTCACTAGTTGGACTTGATAGGCATCTTTGTAATCACCTAAAGCCTCTTTCATCAAGTCGCTACCAATCCCTTGGCGCTGATAGCTAGGCAAAACGATCAAATCCTGGACAAAAATCGATGAGAAACCATCTCCGACCAAACGGACCAAGCCCACCACGGCATCGCCATCAAGTGCCAGATAAATCGCTAATGAGTGAGACAAGGCTTTCTCCAACATCTGAGGTTGATGGGTATAATTTGTCCATCCAACTGCCTGATAGAGATGCAAAACATCCTCTAGCTTGACGATTTCTTGCCTTCTAATAGTCACCATCTCAATACCTCTCATAATTCCCTTAAGTTCTTGTACTGCCGTCCATTTTTATCAAAATTTTCAGGAGCCAGCCATGCTTCCAAACGAGCTTTAACTTGAGGCCAGTCCTTATCAATCATAGAGAGCCAATCCGTATCCCGTGTACGTCCCTTATAAACGACTGCCTGGCGGAAGGTTCCTTCATAGACAAAGCCCAAACGCTCCGCAGCTCGTCTGGATGGGAGATTGAGAGCATCGCATTTCCACTCATAGCGACGATAGTTAATCTCCTCAAAAACATACCGTGCCAGGAGATACTGGGCTTCTGTCCCTATACGTGTTCCCCTGAGTTCTGGAGAAAAAGTGACAGCACCCACTTCTATTACTCGGTTATTCTGGTCAATGCGCATGAGAGAAAAAGTCCCCAAGGCCTTACCAGTTGCCTTATCTATAATCGCATAGTAAAAACGGTCCTTACGAGCCAACATCTGATTTAAGACGGTAACCAGTTCCTCCATATCTGCCACTGGTTCCTGAAAGAGGTAGGTCCACATCTCCCGAGGAGTACCCGGACCATAAACAGCTAATAAATCCTCCGCATGCTTTTCCACCGAAAGAGCCTCTATCCGAGCGTAGCGCCCTTCTAAGAAATCAATGAAAGGCAATTCTCCTGGAGTATAATCTTCCATTGACTCACCAATTATCTGACCATATTCATTTACTGGCATCGTTTTTCTCCTTGTTTTACGCTAAAAATACTATATCATAATTTGCCCTATATGGAAACTAGCACTCTCCTCAAACCTCATCCTCAACACTACATTAGTGATTCGTTTTCTTTCTTTTATCTTCTAAGGCTTGATTAATTCGTTGGGTTAGTTTGTGAGTTTGCCAGATCTGGTACAACCATATCAGTCCATAAATTAACAAGAAAAAGAACCAAAGTAAGGGACTCAACAATGCTGAACCCCAGCCAAAAAATAAGTAGGTTAATACTAAAATAGTAGCTGTCGCTAACAAATGAACTCCTACACGCATACTATAAGCAAGAAACTCTAGCCTTTCAAGGATTAAGGTCAATACCCCCATAATTCCACTCATCAAAAACAAAGCTAGAATATTTTTTGTCGTTGGTGCAGGATAGGTAATACCTGAATAAAACTGCGCCAATAACACCAAACTCAAATAAACAAAGGAGGCCGTCCGCATTCCCGATACAAAATAAGCAATCAATCGCTTCATGATTTTCTCCTATAAACCTAGATAATCCATTAAGGACTTAACGTATTTCCGACTCACACTCGATTTGATACCTCGAGTCATCTTAGCCATCATGTTCCCTGAAAAGCTATCCGATAATGACTCTAAATGGTCAATGTTTATAATTGAATGACGCGATATCTGTATAAAGTTACGTCGATTAATTCGATTCTGAAAGTTTATCAATGTTTCCTTAGTTTTATAAATCCCATCTACCGTATAAATAGTCAACAAATTCTTATCGATATCTGCTAGAATAAGATCCTCAATTTTCACCATAACCAGATGATCATCCGTTCGAATAGGAATGACCACCTGATTAGTCGTTGAAAATTGTTCTAAATATTCCATGACTTCTCTTGCTTGGTCGGTTAACTGAGCTGCCTGAATTAAAATGTGTGGGTCTTTTTCTGAAAACTCTGTCTTCATTTCAAAACGAATCTTCATTTTCTCTCCAATACACCTTTATTTTCTCTTGCTAAACACTTTAACAAATAAAAGCCAAAGAAGAATAGCGACGAGACTGATAATAACCACTATAAAGTATGTTTCTTCCTTTGTCAATAGTTCTTGCCAGTTGATTTGGATTCCCATTTTTTCTTGAAATTCCTGTAACAGACTGTTGTTTCCTGAAAATGCGGTCTCTAACCGATCTTTCATCAAGACTTGTCGATAAAGAGAAGCAATATAAGTTGCAGGGGTACATTTCATGAAAAGCTGTGCAGAATCAGGTAATACTCCAATGGGGATATAAGTTCCTACTAAAAATCCAGAAGCAGTTCCCACTATCGTTGCCAGTTTACCAAGGCTATCTACAGATTGAAAACGGTAAATCAAGAGAACATTTACCAAACTTGAAAGCAGACTGCTTAACAACATAATCAAAGCAATTTCCGGTAAATGACTGATAACTGGGCTCTCTTTAAAATAAAAACTCATAACAGCATACATAAACACCTGCATGACAAAAGAAATAACAATACTACTGATTAGATAGGACGCCTGTAAGCCCCAGTTACCCAAATCTGTCAAGAAGAGATCTTGATCCACTTGATTTTCGCGGTCCTGTACCATTTGTTTAAGAGCCGTAAAACTGGTTGTCATCCCAGTCACAGCCAACGTCCCACCCATCAGCCAGTTATTTAAAAGATTCGTGCTATTAGGGAGTTGGGACCAAGAATCCGTCAAATTCTTCTGCAAAAAAATGATATAAAGGAGGAAGGAAATCAATGCCCCCAATAATGAGAAAAATACTCCCGAACGATTACGAAAATATAAGATAAAATTCCGTTTCAATAAAGCTAGCATTAGCGAACCTCTCTTCCTGTAAGCGCAATAAAGGCATCATCCATAGTACCCGGACGAAACTCAAAAGAATCAATTTCTTCTCGAACTTTTGCCAAATATTCAATGGCTTCCTGTGACGTCCTTGGATAAAAAAGATATTCCAACTCATTTTCTTCCTCTACTGTCATTCCAGACTGTAGCAGCTTTTCTAAATCCTTCATTTCTTTAAAACGAATTTTTAGGATATTAGATGCATACTGACTTTTAATAGCAGTCGCAGAACCTTGCGCAATCACTTTCCCATGATCAACGATATAGATCTGATCCGCTTCATCCGCTTCATCCAGATAATGAGTCGTTAAGATAATAGTCATCCCTTCATCCTTTTGTAGTCGATACAGTAGATCCCAGATGGATTTGCGCGTCTGAATATCAAGACCTGTCGTTGGTTCATCCAAGAAAAGAATATCTGGTCGCGAAAGAAGAGCACGCGCAATATCAACCCGACGTTTTTGCCCACCTGACAAAGTTCCATATAGTTGTTTCTGGAAAGCAGTCAAACCCAGTTGATGAATCAAATCATCCACACGACTTGCCGCAATCTCCTTATACTGTTGAGCACGAATCGTGAGATTTTCCCTAACCGTCAACATCTCATCCAGTACACTAGCTTGAAAAACCACTCCGATTTTCGTATTTGGCGCATATCGAATCTGACCTTGTGTCGGATTTTTCAAACCGATTAACATGGAAATGGTGGTTGATTTCCCTGCACCATTGGGTCCCAAAATAGCATTGAAACTTCCTCTTTCAAACTCTAACTGAATATCATCGACAGCCATATGATTGCCGTACCGTTTAGTCAAATGTTTAGCTTGTAAAATCATATTTTTTCCTCCTCTTAACCACACTAGTTTAACAAAAAGAATGAAAGAAAAATCGACTTTTGAGATAAGCAGTCAAAATGAAAGGCCAAGTGGTAAAATAATGGGGTTAAGTTAAAGTGGTGCAGGCTGCAACCGTTTTTCTACCATCAAATCACTAGAGGATGTTGAAAAACACTTACAACCATACATTATATTTTTAAACATACGCTATAAAAGAGATGTTTTATAGCATCCGGCAGAAAAATCCAAGAGTCAATAGTATTGTTCTCGCTAAACCAAACAATAAAAAATGAATCAGAAATCATAGCACACACTCCCTTCTAGTAAAATGAAAATGCTGAATGGGGCAGGATTAAATTTGAAGTAAGCAAGTATGGTCCTGAATTTGAAACTGCCATTAACGATAAGTCTATCTATTAGGAAAGAAATCTTCAATACAAGCAAAAACAGCTCTTGTTATCCAAGAAGAGCTGTTCTATTTTATGAAAGAGAAAGCTACTAGTGCCCCTTGTGCTTCTCTCTACGTTTTTGCTGTTTGCGTTCAAATTTCTCTTGCTTGAGCAATCGCTTTTGGAGACTAGACTGTTGTTTTGAATGCTTTTTTCGTTCCTCAAACTGCAACTGTAAAAGTTCTTGTGACTTAGAAGAAACTTTCTGCTTCACCTGTTTCTTTACAGCTCGCTGCAGACGCTTCGGATTCTTAATCTTCACATGCTGTTTGACTGTTGCCTCTGGACTAAAAGATAACCGAACAAACTGAGTCTGTAAAAGTTTCAAAATTTCATCCTCTTTTGGTTCCTGACCAAATGTCACACGACAAACTTGATAAGTTCCCTCATACTCTTGTTCAAACAATCCATGCCAAAATCCATCTTCAAAATAAACTGTCAAGCCAATTGAAACGATTTCCACGACAGCACCTCCTTAAATCTATCCCTAAGAATGGACAACCAAGGAGGAAGGTTACTGATAGGCTTGCCTACGTCTGGACTACCAACCAGAACTGTGTTTTTATCTTAGTTGGGACTATTATAGCACGGTTCAGCACTATCTACAAATTTTTCAAATGTGTATCAAAAAAATTTATCGTAGCAAACCAAGAGTCTACACTTTCTTTCATTAATAAGTGCCAATCTTTTCGATAACGATGATTCGGTTGATAAGCAACCGTCAACATATGCCCTGTTTCATGGTATTTTTTAAACAAAATGGATTTCCCTTTATAATGTGAAATAATATCATCTATCGCGGATGACGCATTCCATATTTCATCAACATCGCTTCCTAGTAATAATAAAGGAGAGGCAATTTTACTCACATCAATCTGAGCCCTACTATCTTCCGAAATATGTTTTCCAAAAAACTTGTTTAACAAATAATTTCCTAGTTGAAATTTTTGATACGGAAGTTCTTTTTGCAAATATGTCCAAGAAGATGAATGAGAGTTGAGTTTTCCCTTTATTCCCTCAAATATTACATTTGAGGGGGAATTGAGTACCAAACATTGCACATCATCCAAAATACTTTGTCCAGCCAGAACAAGCTCTGCTCCTTTAGAACGACCATATATTCCTATTTTTGTATTATCAACTTGAGGATGATGATATAGAAAATCTTTCGCTTCCTCCAGACATTCTATCGGAATTCGTTCTAAGTTTTGGGGTAATCCCTCTAAACCAAAATAAGCTATCGCAAGACAAATATAGCCTCTAGAAGATAAAAGTTGGGCAATGTTCTGAGCTTTTTCAATTCTTCCCTCACTACCACTAACAATAATCACGGCTGGCGCCTTTCTTAACTTTTCATCATAAAATAATCGACCTTGAAAATGCTTATCATAAATATCTTGATACCTTATTCCCAGATTCATATAACGCCTTACAAAACTTTGCTCCGCGACCACATCTTTCCCCAGCCTGATTTTAATTTCAACACCGAAACAATCTCGCAATGGAATTCTATCAAGAGAACTGGGTAATCTCCTTTTCCTATTTTTCAACGGTTTCGCATTAAAGAACAAGCCCATTTCTGAAACCCCTTTATAAGATCCTGAAATAGCTGCTGTCTGAGAGGTATCAATCATACCGCCCTGATCAGATAAAAAAATTGCGGTTGATTTCCACACGACATCATGATCTAAAAGTAAGGGAGCATTTATACAGTAATAATCAGACAGGTACATTTCTACACAATACCTTGTCCTTGGTTCTAAACCATTGATAGTAATATAAAAAGATTCATCTGCTAAGTCAGTTTGTGAAATCAGCTCAATATTTACAGTCATATCTTCTCCTTTTGTTAATACACTTAACAACTAAGTTTAAAATTTACCGTGACTTTCACCACGGTAATTCTCCCCATACATTTTCAATATCATCCATCAATTTCACAACTGTTTGAAGCTCCTCCTCGCTATAGTTGTTTAAAACTGAAAAGACCGATTCTTCAATATATGCTTGTTGCTCCTTATGGATTTTAAAAACTTCGATGCCTTTTTCAGATAATCTCAAATATTTATTTTTCCCATTATTCGGAGTAAAATCAAAAACAACTAAATTTTTTTGAATTAATCTCTTGACACTTTGAGTTATTGCACTTCTCGAAACTTTTAATAATTCAGATAATTTCACTAGATTTAAGGGCTGATTTTTCCCAATCACAACAATCAAATGTACCTCATTCAACGTAATGGATTTGTCAATACTAATTTTATGTTGATTTTTTTTTAGCTGTTCAAATGCTAAAATAAATCTATTGAAACGATTATTAAATGTAATAAATTCTTTTTTATCCATAATCTCTCTTTTCTTTGTTAATTATATTAACAAAATAGAAACTTCTTGTCAAATAAAAATCCTCCAGATTCTACTCTGAAGGATTCCTATCTTATTTCACAACGATATTAACCAATTTAGTTGGCTCAAACAGTTTGGGGAACTGTTTGAGGTTGCAGATGAGCAAATAAATTGGTTATTTCACCACAATATTCACAAGCTTGTTAGGGACACTAATCACCTTCACGATTTCCTTGCCGTCAATTTCTGCTTTAACTTTTTCATCCGCTAGAGCGATTTCTTGCAATTCTTCGCGTGATAGGTCTTTAGCAACCATGAGTTTAGCACGGACTTTACCTTTGATTTGGACGACGATTTCAATTTCGTCTTCAACCAATTTGCTTTCGTCCCATGTTGGCCAAGCTACATAAGAGATGGATTCACCTGTTTCTGCAACAGTTTGCCAGAGTTCTTCTGCCAAGTGAGGTGCAAATGGAGCAATCAATTGGATAAAGCCTTTGGCGTAGTCTACATAGAGTTTGTCTTCCTTATTAGCAGCGTTGACAAAGACCATAAGTTGGGCAATGCCCGTGTTGAATTTCATGGATTCGATTTGCTCAGTGACAGATTTAACAGTTTCATTGTAGACCTTGTCAAGAGCACCATTGTTTTCCGCAGCGATTTCTTTACTTGTAATCAAACGGTAAACACGGTCTAGGAATTTACGACTTCCTTCAAGACCTTCTTCTGACCAAGCGATGGAAGCGTCAAGTGGTCCCATAAACATTTCATAGACACGAAGGGTGTCAGCACCGTATTGTTCCACCACGTCGTCTGGATTGACAACGTTCTTGAGGGATTTAGACATCTTGGCTGGTGCTTGCTCCAACTCTTCCCCTGTTTCCACATGGAAGAAGGAACCGTCACGTTTTTCAACCTTGTCAGTTGCCACAAGAGCCCCACGGTAGTCACGATAGCTTGTCCCCAAAATCATCCCTTGGTTAAAGAGTTTTTGGAATGGTTCTTTGGTTGGAACAACACCAAGGTCATAGAGGAATTTGTGCCAGAAACGAGCGTAAAGCAAGTGAAGAACGGCGTGTTCTGCACCACCCACGTAGATATCCACTGGCAACCATTGTTTGAGGAGATCCTCATCAGCCAATTTCTCAGTGTTATGAGGGTCAATATAGCGGAGGTAGTACCAACTTGAACCAGCCCACTGTGGCATGGTATTGGTTTCACGACGACCTTTAACACCATCTTCACGAGTCACTTCAAGCCAGTCTGTCAAGTTAGCTAGTGGACTTTCACCAGTACCTGAAGGACGGATGTCCTTAGTTACAGGCAAGACAAGTGGCAATTCATTTTCAGGAACAGCCGTTGAAGTCCCATCTTCCCAATGAATGATTGGAATTGGCTCACCCCAGTAACGTTGACGGCTAAAGAGCCAGTCACGGAGACGGTAGGTGACTTTTTCTTGACCGTAGCCTTTTTCTTCCAACCAAGCCACAATCTTAGCAATAGCGTCTTCTTTGTTAAGGCCATCTAGGAAGTCTGAATTGACATGAAGACCATCTTCAGTATAGGCAGCTTCTGCTACATTTCCACCTTCAAGCACTTCTACGATTGGAAGGTCAAATTGTTTGGCAAATTCCCAGTCACGTTGGTCATGGGCAGGCACAGCCATGACAGCACCTGTTCCATAACTAGCAAGAACATAGTCGGCAATCCAGATTGGAATTTCCTTGCCATTGACAGGATTAATGGCATAAGCACCAGTCCATACACCTGTTTTTTCCTTAGCAAGGTCGGTACGAGCCAAGTCAGACTTGAGACTAGCTTGGTGTTTGTAGGCCGCAACTGCATCAGCTTGCTCTGGGCTTGTGATGGCATCTACTAGTTCATGCTCAGGAGCCAAAACAGTGAAAGTCGCACCGAAAAGCGTGTCCGGACGAGTAGTAAAGACGGTAAATTCCTTGTCAGTCCCTTTCACTTTGAAAGTTACATTGGCACCAGTGGATTTACCAATCCAGTTGCGTTGCATGTCCTTGATAGACTCTGGCCAGTCAAGTTCATCTAAATCGTTAAGCAGACGTTCTGCATAAGCAGTGATTTTGAGCATCCATTGGCGCATTGGTTTGCGGACAACTGGATAGCCTCCACGCTCAGAAGTTCCGTCAGGAAGAACCTCTTCGTTGGCAATGGCCGTTCCCAATTCTTCCACCCAGTTTACTGGTACTTCGGCTTCATAGGCCAAGCCTTTTTCGTAAAGCTTGGTGAAAATCCACTGAGTCCACTTGTAGTAGTTTGGATCTGTTGTGTTAACTTCACGGTCCCAGTCGTAAGAGAATCCAAGCGCATTGATTTGGCGTTTGAAGTTGGCAATATTTTCTGCTGTAAATTCTGCTGGGTCATTCCCCGTATCCATAGCGTACTGCTCAGCTGGCAAACCAAAGGCATCCCACCCCATTGGGTGAAGGACATTGTAACCTTGGGCACGTTTGTAACGGCTAAGGATATCAGTCGCTGTGTAGCCTTCTGGGTGTCCTACGTGCAGACCTGCTCCAGACGGGTAAGGGAACATGTCAAGCGCATAAAACTTCGGTTTTGAGGCATCTGTTCCTGTCTTAAATGTATGATGTTCTGCCCAGTAGCCCTGCCACTTAGGCTCAATTTCCTTATGATTGTAAAAACTCATGGTCTCTCTCCAATTTTATGATGTTACTATTATACCATTTTCAAGAGATTTTTACAGATGAAATCATGAAGTTTCCATTGATACCTATTACAAAACATACTCTAACTATTTCCTTTTAATTGACCACCAAAATTGAAAGTTGTATAATGCTAGCTGGAGGAAATAATCATGGATTTACAAACTATTTTTGCATATGGGTTCATTCTCATTTTCATCATCACAGAAACGTGGATTAAAAGGAAAACAAAATCAAACAATGAAAATAACTCTGAAGACAAAGGAAGTCGTTACATCATTATTGGTAGTGTTGTTTGTTGTCTTCTATTAATGAATGAACAACTTCTACCTTCTATAGCTCAATTGCCACATTTTTTGATCTATATTGGAATTCTCCTTTCTCTAGCCGGCTTTGTATTACGTATCTATGCAGTTAATTATCTTGGGAAGAATTTTACACTTGCGGTTCAAACAACAGATAGTCAGCAGTTGGTAGAAGCAGGGCCCTATTCTATAGTAAGAAATCCTGCCTATACTGGTAGCATCGTATCCATACTTGGCTTGTCAATTGTTTCATTAAATCCTCTCACAATTATTATTTGTCTCATTCTATTGGTAGTTGGTTACAGTATTCGATTAAAAGTAGAAGAAAAAGCCTTATACAATCATTTTGGAAAAGCATATGAAACATACTGTCAAAAGGTTCGCTATCGAATTTTCCCTTATATTTGGTAATTTCATTCAAATATAACATATCTTTCAACTAGATTTGACTGATTGCTAAACATGATAAATATTTTTTTAATGAAGGATTGAGTTTTGCGTTATGCAAGATTCAATCTTTTTAGTTTGATTTCACTCTGTTTATATCGGATGCCACTATGTTGGACTTTAGGGTATTGTTTCTCCAAAATAATTCTAGCCTTCCTTTCATAACATCTCCCAAAAATTTTTACTTTTTCGGAACTACTGATTTAAATCATATCCTTTAACTCAAAATTAGCTCCTAATCGGAGCTAACTTCTATCAATTTTTTATTTCTCCCATCTTCTCACGTCCGAGCTCTCGATAGCTACGGTCACCAACAACTTCTACGCTAAACTGACCGTCCTCATATTCAAGAATCGTCACGCTACCATTATCTAGACCATGCGGATGCATACCATTGATTAGGTAAACAATGGTCCCAATCGTCATTCCATGACTCACGACGAGAGCATTGCCCCCACCTTGTTCTTCCATTTCTTTGGCAATCGCTTCAAAGCCTTCCTTGATTCGACCACTGAGTTTTTCCCAACCTTCAGCCCAGCCTGCTGTATCGACCTCAACTAGACCTTCTGCTAGCTCTGCATAGGACAACTGATGAACATGGTCTACATTGAAAATTCTCGGAATCAAGCCCATAAAGAGGTCCCCATCATAGGCCCCATCAAAACTACCAAAACACCACTCACGGATTCGCTTGTCCATGCGGTAAGGGATTTTCCCCTGTAGGCCAAGTTCTTCTAGGATAATTCCCATGGTTTGAATAGTGCGACCTGAATCACTGGAATAAGCGCGGTCAAACTGCAAACCCGACTCTCTCAAGCCAATTCCCAGTTCATGGATTCCCAACTCACCTTCTGCGGTTAGAGGCGTATCACTCCATCCTTGAGCACGTCCAATCGTGTTAAACATCGTTTTCCCATGACGGACCAAGTACAATCTTACTTTAGACATTTTCTATCCTCCATTTTCTTCTATTATATCATGGATCAAAGAAATATTCGGCTTTCAAAAGCAAAGCCAACATTTGTAAATTACCCAAAAGAAAAGCTACCCTCATGGTAGCTTCCCTAGGAGATTATTATGAAAAAGTTTAGGATTTCTATTAAATAAAGTTAGGAGGTCTTTATTTAATGATTATAGTATACACAGTCATCCTTAAACTCAACTTAAATCCTCTCGCTTTTTTATTAATTTTTAAAACTATGGATTGGAGCTGGGATTTGCCCACCGCGAGAGATGAAATCAACAGACGAAGCCCCGTTAACCTTCATAACTGGAGCTGTTCCTAGCAAGCCACCAAACTCAATCATATCACCTTCTTTGCCCTTTGGAATAATACGAACAGCCGTTGTTTTCATGTTAATAACACCGATTGCCGCCTCATCCGCAATCATAGCCGCAATGGTTTCAGCAGGCGTATCTTCCGGAATGGCAATCATATCCAGTCCAACTGAACAGATAGCAGTCATGGCTTCTAGTTTCTCTAAATTTAGAGAGCCATCTTGCACCGCAGCAATCATCCCCTCATCTTCAGAAACGGGGATAAAAGCCCCTGACAAGCCACCGACTTGGTTACAAGCCATCACTCCGCCCTTCTTAACTTGGTCATTCAAAAGAGCGAGGGCAGCCGTCGTCCCATGCGTACCAACTGTTTCTAGACCCATTTCCTCCAGGACACGAGCCACAGAATCACCAACCGCAGGAGTTGGCGCCAAGCTTAGGTCGACAATTCCAAAGTCAACACCCAGTCTCTCGCTGGCCATCTGACCAACTAATTGACCGATACGAGTAATCTTAAAGGCCGTTTTCTTGACCGTCTCGGCTACTACATCAAAGCTCTGTCCACGAACCTTTTCCAAGGCACGCTTGACCACACCAGGACCCGAAACCCCGACATTAATGATAACATCTGCTTCGCCAACACCATGGAAAGCCCCTGCCATAAAAGGATTGTCCTCAACAGCATTAGCAAATACGACCAACTTGGCCGCACCCATATCTGATAGCGCAGCTGTTTCCTTAATGATACGGCCCATATCAGCGACCGCAGTCATGTTGATACCTGACTTAGTTGAGCCAATGTTGACAGACGAACAGACCTTGTCTGTCTCAGCTAGAGCACGGGGGATAGAATTGATGAGAATTTCATCTCCTTTTTGGTAGCCTTTTTGTACCAAAGCTGAGAAGCCACCAATAAAATCAACACCAATCTCCTTAGCCGCCTTGTCGAGAGCCTTTGCCAAAATAACATAGTCTATCGCATCAGTCGCAGCACCAATTAAAGAAATCGGAGTCACCGATACCCGTTTATTAACAATAGGAATCCCAAGTTCTGCAGCAATTTCATCTCCCACAGCCACTAGATTTGCAGCTTTAGTGGTGATTTTTTGGTAAATCTTTTCAGCAGCACGATTGATATCTGGATCAATACAGTCCAAAAGGGAAATCCCCATGGTGATGGTTCTGATATCGAAGTTCTGCTCTTCGATCATGGCAATGGTTTCCGTAACTTGTCTAATATCCATGATAACCTCCTAGATATTGTACATAGCATCAAAAATCGCTGCACTTTGAATATTGATTTTAACATTCAAGGTTTGCCCAAAGTTTTCAAACTCATTTCGTAAAGTGGTGAAATCCTGCTTTTCGTCACTAGAAACGACTGCCATCATGGTAAAGTATTCATCCAACACCGTCTGAGAAATATCGTCAATATTCAAACCCAACTCTGCAATCTTAGTAGACACGCCTGCAACGATCCCAGCCTTGTCCTTACCAACTACTGTAATAATAGCCTTCATTCTTATACCCCATTTCTACGATTTTTAGAAAACCTGAACGTTTTTGATTTTCTTTTTTCCTAGTATAGCATATTTCCATAGAAAATACTAAAAAACGCCTGCTTACGAAGTTGTTCTTAAGAAAAAAACAATTTCGTAAACAAGCGTCTACCCTATCAAATGATGATGAGTGTTCCCGCTAGGACCGAAGTCCCAGCGGTAGACCAGAGCTAGACTAAGAGCACAAGACTCCATCATCATAACACTCAACAAAATTGATGATTTTATACTAATTCGATGATCGCCATTGGCGCAGCATCACCACGACGTGGTTCAGTTTTAAGGATACGAGTGTATCCACCGTTACGTTCAGCATAACGAGGTGCGATTTCTGAGAACAATTTTTGAAGTGCTGTAGTTGAAGTGTACTTATCAGTTGCTTCATCATAGTTTTCAGATGCGATTTCATTACGTACGAAAGCAGCTGCTTGACGACGTGCATGCAAATCACCACGTTTACCTAGAGTAATCATTTTTTCAACAGTTTTACGGATTTCTTTAGCACGAGCTTCAGTTGTCACGATTGATTCGTTGATCAAAAGGTCAGTTGTCAAATCGCGAAGCATTGCTTTACGTTGTGAGCTAGTGCGTCCTAGTTTACGGTAAGCCATGTATTCCTCCTTTATTTATCTTTTAATCCAAGACCCAAATCAATGAGTTTGAGTTTCACTTCTTCCAAACTCTTGCGTCCAAGATTTCGTACTTTCATCATCTCTGCTTCAGATTTTTCTGTCAAATCATGCACAGTGTTGATACCGGCACGTTTCAAACAGTTGTATGAACGCACAGACAAGTCCAGTTCCTCAATCGTACGATCCAAAATACGATCGTCAGATTCAGTATCAGCTTCTTTCATCACTTCAGTTGACTTAGCAATCTCAGTAAGATTTGTAAACAAATCAAGATGTTCTGTCAAGATACGTGCTGAAAGCCCTAAAGCATCTTCTGGAATAATTGTTCCATTAGTCAAGATTTCAAGGGTTAATTTGTCAAATCCATCATTGCTACCTACACGAGCAGGCTCTACTTGATAGTTGACTTTTGTAACTGGTGTATAAATAGAATCTACAGCAAGTGTTCCAACTGGTGCATTATCTTTTTTGTTTTCATCAGCAGGTACATATCCACGACCACTGTTAACAGTCATTGTCGCTTTTAGAGAAGAGCCTTCACCGATTGTAAAGAGATAATGATCTGGATTTACAATTTCAATATCACTGTCAGTCAAAATGTCTCCAGCTGTAATTTCAGCGGGACCTTCAACATTCAGTTCAATGATTTTTTCGTCTTCAACGTATGATTTCACTGCAATCCCTTTAATGTTCAGAATGATTTGCATCACGTCTTCACGAACACCTGGAACTGTGTCGAACTCATGCAAGACACCTTCAATGTTGATAGATGTCACTGCTGCTCCTGGTAGAGAAGCTAGTAGTACACGACGAAGAGAGTTACCAAGAGTTGTACCGTAACCACGTTCAAGTGGTTCGATTACAAACTTGCCATAATCTTTATTTTCATCAATTTTTGTTATATTTGGTTTTTCAAACTCAATCATTTAGTTACTCCCTCTTAAACGAAAAGCAGTGTAATGCGATGATTATACACGGCGACGTTTTGGAGGACGAGCACCATTGTGTGGCACTGGAGTCACATCACGAATTGCTGTTACTTCAAGACCAGCGGCAGCAAGCGCACGAATAGCTGACTCACGACCAGAACCTGGACCTTTTACAGTAACTTCAACTGATTTAAGACCGTGTTCTTGTGCAGATTTAGCAGCAGCTTCAGAAGCCATTTGAGCAGCGAATGGTGTAGATTTACGAGAACCTTTGAAACCAAGAGCACCAGCTGATGACCAAGCAATTGCATTACCATGCACATCAGTAATCATAACAATAGTGTTATTAAATGTAGCGTGAATATGAGCAATACCAGATTCGATATTCTTTTTCACACGACGTTTACGTGTTGGTTTAGCCAAGACTTTTACCTCCTATATTATTTTTTCTTACCAGCAATCGCAACAGCTTTACCTTTACGAGTGCGAGCGTTGTTTTTAGTGTTTTGTCCACGGACAGGAAGTCCACGACGGTGACGAATACCACGGTAAGAACCGATTTCCATCAAACGTTTAATGTTCAAGTTTACTTCACGACGAAGGTCACCTTCAACTTTGATTGCATCCACTTCACGACGGATAGCATCTTCTTGATCTGATGTAAGGTCACGTACACGAACATCTTCTGAGATTCCAGCAGCAGCCAAAATTTTCTTAGATGTTGCAAGTCCGATACCATAAACGTAAGTCAATGAGATTACTACGCGTTTGTCATTTGGAATGTCAACTCCAGCAATACGAGCCATGTTTTCTCCTTTCTATCTTATCCTTGACGTTGTTTGTGTTTTGGATTTGCTGGGCAAATTACCATAACACGACCATTACGACGAATTACTTTACAGTATTCGCAAATTGGTTTGACCGATGGTCTTACTTTCATTTCTTATCCCTCCAAGTTTTTCGATTATTTAAAGCGGTAAGTGATACGTCCACGTGTCAAGTCATATGGACTCATCTCGACAGTAACACGATCTCCCGCTAAAATACGAATATAGTTTTTACGAATTTTACCAGAAACTGTTGCTAAAATCTGATGTCCATTTTCAAGTTCAACCGTAAACATTGCGTTAGGCATTGTATCGACTACTTTGCCTTCAACTTCAATCACATCGTCTTTTGCCACGCAAAAGCACCTCCATAAATTTCGATTCGATGCCTCTGAAAACAGAGACAACAATTATAAGTCAGACTATCTCAGTATAACATTTGTAGCGATTTTTTGCAAGTGTGAAAAACGCTTTATTTCAAATTTGTCAATACTTTTTCGATGTCTTTGAACACATCATTGATATCTTGATTTCCTTCGATATCGTGGACCAAACCTTTGGCACGGTAGTGAGCAATGATTGGTTCACCTTGTGCAATATTCACATCCAAACGACGCTTCACTGTCTCCGGTTTGTCATCTTCACGTTGGTAATAATCTTCTTCCTTATAGTCAACTGGTGGGTTGAAAACTTTGTGGAAGGTTTCACCTGTTTCGCGATGGATGATACGGCCACTCAAACGTTCCAAGAGACAATCTGGGTTCACTTCGATATTGATCACACCTTCTAGTTCGATACCGAGTTCCGCCAATGTTTTATCCAAGGCATGGGCTTGTTCAATAGTACGTGGGTAACCATCCAACAAGAAACCTGTTTCCTTGATGTCGTCCTGTGAAAGGCGTTCTTTAACGATTCCATTTGTAACTTCATCTGGAACCAACTCACCTTTGTCGATGTATGACTTTGCAAGTACACCCATTTCAGTTTGATTTGCCATAGCAGCACGGAACATATCTCCAGTTGAAATGTGTGCCACGTGGAATTGCTCCACAATTTTAGCTGCTTGCGTTCCCTTACCTGCTCCAGGTAAGCCCATAATCAAAAGATTCATGATAGGATCTCCTTATTTTGTATTTAAATAGAAGCAGAAATCTCTTTCAACCCCTATTTAAAAACAAAATAGAAGAGGGGAGACGAAAATCTCTCTGATAGATAGATCTTCATACTCCACTCTCTAAGCAAAAGTAATTTTGCTTTTATTCTGTTTTATCCATGAAACCAACATACTTACGTTTCAATAGGTAACCTTCTAGCTGTTTGATTCCTTCGATACCAGTTGAGATAATGATCAAAAGACTAGTTCCCCCAAAAGCAACAGCTTCTGAAAGACCAAAGACATCTTTTGCCACAATCGGCAAGATTGAAATCACACCAAGGAAGATTGACCCGACAGTCGCAAGGCGACGAAGAAGTTTCGACATGAATTCTTCAGTTCCCTTACCAGGACGGACACCATGAATGTAGGCTCCACTCTTTTGCAAGTTTTCTGCTGCTTTCTCTGGATTAATCTGTACAAATGTATAGAAGAACGTAAAGAGAATGATTAGCAAGGCATACATAGCAACACCTGTTGGAGATGTTGTAGATAACATTTCCTGTGCTGTACGTACCCAAGCCCAATCATGACCTGTAGCACTCAAAAATTGAAGAATGGCTGCAGGTGCTGCTGTAATGGAACTTGCAAAGATAACTGGGATAACCCCCGCTGGGTTCACCTTCAATGGAAGGTATGAGCTTGATGGGGCTCCTTGAGCAACTTTTGTATATTGGATTGGAATTTTATATTCTGCCTGTTGAACAAAGGTTGTAAAGTAAACAATCAACAAGACAGCGATAATCAAAATAACGACAAAGATAATAGATGAAGTCAAACGGCTACTTGGAATATTGACGAAGTAGTCAACATAGATGCCTTTAATCATCTCAGGAATTGAAGCAACAATACCTGCAAAGATGATCATAGAAACACCGTTACCGTATCCCTTATCTGTAATTTGTTCCCCGAGCCAAGTTACAATCATACTACCTGCTGTGAGGATAATACCAATAGTAACAAAGACTTGTGGAGTTAAAGCTGTCGTTAATAATTTCGCTCCAGATAGAGTATTAAACCCTGCTGTGATCCCGATAGATTGAACGAATGCAAGCACAAGTGCAATATATCGAGTAGCTTGGTTTAGTTTTCTCCGTCCTACTTCCCCTTGTTTGCCCCATTCTACAAACTTCGGTAAAATATCCATTTGTAGCAATTGAACAACGATAGAAGCAGTGATATACGGACTTACTCCGAGTGCAAAAACGGAGAAGTTCTTCATGGCATTCCCTGAAACAAGACTAAGCATGTTCAAGAAAGATAAACCGCTGAGAGCTTCTAAACTTTTCGCATTCACACCTGGAACAGTAATACTTGTCCCAATACGGAAAACAAGAATGATAAAAATTGTAAAGAGAATTTTTGATCGAACTTGTTTAACCTTGAGCGCTTCTTTTAGTAATTTAAAAAACATGGGTCACCTCTCTTAGATGACTTCTACAGAACCACCTTTAGCAGTGATAGCTTCCTCAGCTGATTTAGAGAATTTAGCTGCTTTCACAGTCAATTTCTTAGTCAACTCACCGTTACCAAGAATTTTAACTCCTGATTTTTCAGCTTTCACAATTCCTGCTTCGATAAGTACAACTGGAGTTACTTCTGCACCGTCTTCAAAGACGTTCAATTGGTCAAGGTTTACAATTGCGTATTCTTTAGCGTTGATGTTAGTGAATCCACGTTTTGGAAGACGACGGAACAATGGAGTTTGTCCACCTTCAAAACCAAGGCGAACTCCGCCACCGCTACGAGCTTTTTGACCTTTTTGACCGCGACCAGATGTTTTACCGTTACCTGATGAAGTACCACGACCAACACGGTTACGTACTTTACGAGAACCTTCTGCAGGTTTCAATTCATGAAGTTTCATTATTATTTTCTCCTCTTTTGTAAAATGCTAGCGCCGATAAGAGAGAAAAGGTTGTCTCCCTTATCAACTCGCCTATACATGGTCATCTTAGATGACTATACCTAGTTTTAGGGGATGAGTATTGCCACATCCCCTAAAAATCATTAGTTTACTTCTTCAACTGTTACCAAGTGAGATACTGCAGTGATCATACCACGGATAGCAGCATTGTCTTCTTTGATAACAGAGCTGTTCAATTTGCCAAGTCCAAGTGCTACAACAGTTTTACGTTGTGATGGAATGCGTCCGATTGGAGACTTAGTCAAAGTAATTTTAATTTGAGCCATTTTATCCCCTTTCTTATGCCAAATCAGAAACTGAAATACCACGAAGGGCAGCAACTTCTTCAGCGCGTTTCAATTGTTTCAAACCTTCAACAGTTGCGCGAACAATGTTGATTGGAGTGTTAGAACCAAGTGATTTAGATGTAATATCTGCCACACCTGCCAATTCCACAACGGCACGAACCGCACCACCAGCGGCAACTCCAGAACCTTCTACAGCAGGTTTCAACAATACTTTAGCTCCACCGAATTCTGAAAGAACTTCGTGTGGGATTGTTGTTCCAACCATAGGAACTTCAATCAAGTTTTTCTTAGCATCTTCTACTGCTTTGCGGATTGCTTCTGGAACTTCTTGAGCCTTACCAGTACCAAATCCTACACGACCGTTGTGGTCACCGACAACAACAAGAGCTGCGAAACGAAGACGACGTCCACCTTTAACAACTTTTGTAACACGGTTGACAGCAACTACGCGTTCTTCTAATTCAACTGCATTGTCTTTAAATGCCATTTTCTAGTGTCCTCCTATTAGAATTTCAATCCGTTTTCACGAGCTGCATCAGCCAAAGCTTTCACACGTCCGTGATATAGATATCCACCGCGGTCGAACACCACTTCTGAAATACCTTTAGCGTTTGCACGTTCTGCAACGAGTTTACCGACAGCAACGGCTTGTTCAGTTTTAGTTCCTTTTGAAACTTCTTTGTCAAGAGTTGAAGCACTTGCGAGCGTTACACCCGCTACGTCATCAATCACTTGAGCGTAGATGCCTGTATTAGAACGGAATACGTTCAAACGTGGGCGATCAGCAGTTCCAGAGAGTTTTCCGCGAACGCGACGGTGGCGTTTTTGACGGAGTTTGTTTTTATCTGGTTTAGAAATCACAGTTTTCACCTCTTTAGTTTTAAATCGCGTGCTATGCACAAAGTTGGAAAATAGGTTGGTGGTTGAAAATCAACCACTCAACATTATTTACCTGTTTTACCTTCTTTAAGACGAACGTACTCTCCAACGTAACGAATACCTTTACCTTTGTAAGGTTCTGGTGAACGAAGGCTACGTACGTAAGCAGCTGTTTGCCCAACCACTTCTTTTGAAATTCCGCTAACAACGATTGTTGTTGGGCTTGGAAGTTCAAAAGTAATCCCTTCTGGAGCTTCAACTTCATCTGGATGAGATTTACCAACAGCCAAAACAAGTTTCGATCCTTGAAGTTGTGCACGGTAACCAACCCCACGCATTTCAAGTTCTTTCTTGAATCCTTCTGATACACCAATTACCATGTTATTCAAAAGGGCACGAGTAGTTCCGTGGATAGTTTTCATTTCTTTTGAATCGTTTGGACGGTGAAGAGTTACTTCAGTACCTTCCACGCGAATTTCAATATCTTTTGAGAACTCACGAGTAAGTTCTCCTTTAGGTCCTTTTACAGTTACAACGTTGTCATTGTTAGTGATTTCAACACCAGCAGGCAACACGATAACTTTATTACCAATACGTGACATGTTTTTATTCTCCTGTTAAATTGTCAGGCCAGAACGGCCAGTTTTCACGGGGGGCATTCGGATTAGAGCAAACCTAGTTTCTTTCGAAAAGCTTTGACAAACCCCTGATATTCTGTCAATACATCAATAGCCGCAGGACTATAACCAATTTCACATAAAAGAGATACAAGGTCATCTTTTGACAATTCAGCCAAAGCGTCTTCTGCAACAATAAGTTTTTCATTCAATTCAGTAGCTTTCATCTTTTTCTCCTAAACTAATTTACTCTCTATTTAGCTGATCAGTAAATCAGCTAAATTGAACACGAGCTATGGTCTGTGTGAAAAAGACAAATCTTCCTAGAGTGTTAACACTCTTTGTCAGATTTCCTATTTTCACATTGCCCATGACGCTTTTTGTATCTTGATTTTACCAAACGTAAGCGATAACTTCTCCACCAACGTTCTTTTGGCGAGCTTCTTTATCAGTAAGCAAACCTTCAGAAGTTGAAAGGATAGCAATTCCAAGTCCGTTAAGAACTTTTGGAAGATCTTCACGTTTTTTGTAGACACGAAGTCCTGGTTTAGAAACACGTTTCAAGTTAGTGATAACTTTTTCACCGTTTGGTCCGTATTTAAGGAATACACGGATGATGCCTTGTTTGTCATCTTCGATGATTTCTACGTTCTTAACAAAACCTTCGCGTTTAAGGATTTCAGCAATCCCTTTTTTGATGTTTGATGCAGGTACTTCAAGTACTTCGTGTTTCGCTTGATTAGCGTTACGAATACGAGTTAGAAAGTCTGCGATTGGGTCAGTCATAACCATTTTATTATTCTCCTCTTACTAGTAGTTTGCAAGTTGCACTTGCTAGTTAATACATGATACAAAGAGCGTCACAGCAAGAGCAAAAATAGGCAATTTGATGCAGGAGCGATGCTCCAAAGCAAATTGGTCTTTTTTGCCAAAGCTGTAGCTCGTGTTCAAATTGGCAAGCCCAACTGAACCCGGGCTAAACTCTGTGTGAAAAAGATAAACTTTCCTAGAAACTTCAGTTTCTTCGTCAAGTTTCCTATTTTCACTTGGAGTTTTGACGCCCTTGATATCTTAAATTACCAAGATGCTTTTGTTACACCAGGAATTTGTCCTTTGTAAGCTAATTCACGGAAGCAAACACGGCAAAGTTTAAATTTGCGGTAAACTGAATGTGGACGACCACATTTTTCACAACGAGTATAAGCTTGAGTAGAGAACTTCGCTGGACGTTTGTTCTTAGCAATCATTGATTTTTTAGCCATTAGATTTACCTCCTATATTATTTTGCAAAAGGCATTCCAAGGCCTGTAAGCAATGCACGTGACTCTTCGTCAGTGTTAGCAGTTGTTACGATAACGATGTCAAGACCACGAGTTTTGTCAACGTCATCAAAGTTGATTTCTGGGAAGATCAATTGTTCTTTCACACCAAGAGTGTAGTTTCCGCGTCCGTCAAACGATTTTGTTGGAACACCGTGGAAGTCACGTACACGTGGAAGTGAAACTGAAACCAATTTGTCCAAGAATTCGTACATACGTTCACCACGAAGGGTAACTTTTGCACCGATCGCTACACCTTCACGAAGACGGAAGCCGGCGATTGATTTTTTAGCTTTAGTGATAAGTGGTTTTTGACCTGAGATAAGTGCCAATTCTTCAGCAGCTTTTTCAAGACTTTTAGCGTTTGATACAGCTTCACCAACACCCATGTTCAAAACGATCTTATCTACTTTAGGCACAGCCATCACTGATGAGTAGTTGAATTGTTCTGTCAAAGCAGGAACTACTTCATTAAGATATTTTTCTTTTAAACGATTTGCCATTATACTTCTCCTTTCCTTCGTGATTAATCAAGCACTTCGCCTGATTTTTTGTTGTAGCGAACTTTTTTACCGTCTACAAATTTGTAACCAACACGACCAGCTACACCATTTTTGTCCAAAACTTGAACGTTTGATACGTGGATAGCTGCTTCTTTTTCGATGATACCACCTTGAGGAAGCTCGTTAGTTGGACGTTGGTGTTTCTTAACAATGTTAACACCTTCAACGATAACTTTGTTTACTTTTGGAAGGGCAGTAAGGACAACAGCTTCTGTTCCCTTATCTTTACCAGCGATTACGCGAACTTTGTCGCCTTTTTTTACAAACATTAGGTTTCTCCTTGATTTTTCTTACGCCCATAAGGGCACCCTGGAGTAAATCCAGGGGACTAGTTTGTTTTTAAAAATTAAAGTACTTCTGGAGCAAGTGACACGATCTTCATGAAGCCACCTTCACGCAATTCACGTGCAACTGGACCAAAGATACGTGTTCCGCGAGGAGTTTTGTCTTCACGGATGATAACTGCTGCGTTTTCGTCAAATTTGATGTATGAACCATCAGCACGACGAGCACCTGATTTAGTACGAACGATAACAGCTTTTACAACGTCACCTTTTTTAACCGCACCACCAGGAGTAGCTTGTTTTACAGATGCCACGATAACATCACCGATGTTTGCAAATTTACGTCCTGAACCACCAAGAACTTTGATAGTCAAGATTTCGCGAGCACCGCTGTTGTCTGCGACTTTCAAACGAGTTTCTGTTTGAATCATTTCAGTTTTCTCCTTTCAGGTTTGATTAGATGATGACCGCTTCTTCAACAACTTCTACAAGACGGAAACGTTTTGTAGCTGAAAGCGGACGAGTTTCCATGATACGTACGATATCGCCTTCTTTGGCAACATTGTTTTCATCATGTGCTTTGTATTTCTTAGAGTAGTTAATACGTTTACCATAGACTGGGTGGTTACGTTTTGTTTCAACTACAACTGTGATTGTCTTGTCCATTTTGTCAGATACAACACGTCCAACAAGAACTTTACGATTATTGCGTTCCATTGAAATTTCTCCTTCCCTAGTCTATTATTTCGCTTCAGATTGAACTGTTTTGATACGAGCGATTTGTTTTTTAACTTCTTTCAAGCGAGCTGTTTGTTCCAATTGACCAGTAGCAGCTTGGAAACGAAGTTCAAACAATTCTTTTTTCAATTCGTTTTCGCGCTTCGCGAGTTCTTCTTGAGAAAGACCACGAAGTTCTTTAACAAATTCTTTTACTTCATTAAGTTTCATGCCTTCTCCTTATTCTGCTTCACGTTTTACGAATTTACATTTAACTGGCAATTTGTGGCTTGCAAGACGAAGCGCTTCGCGAGCAATCTCTTCAGATACACCAGCGATTTCAAACATCACTTTACCACGTTTAACTGGTGCTACCCAACCTTCAGGTGCCCCTTTACCAGATCCCATACGCACACCGATAGCTTTAGCAGTGTATGATTTGTGTGGGAAGATTTTAATCCAAACTTTACCACCACGTTTCATGTAACGAGTCATGGCGATACGAGCAGCTTCGATTTGGCGGTTAGTGATCCAGTGGCTAGTTGTAGCTTGAAGACCGTATTCACCGAATGCGACTTCTTTTCCACCTTTTGCTTCACCGCGCATTTTTCCACGGAATTCACGACGGTGTTTAACACGTTTAGGTACTAACATTGGTTATTTACCTCCTTTAGTGTTTTTACGAGCTGGAAGAACTTCACCACGGTAGATCCATACTTTAACACCAAGTTTACCGTATGTAGTATCTGCTTCTTCCCAAGCGTAATCGATATCTGCACGAAGTGTGTGAAGTGGAACAGTTCCTTCAGAGTATCCTTCAGCACGGGCGATATCTGCACCGTTCAAACGACCTGATACTTGAGTTTTAATTCCTTTAGCTCCAGCACGCATTGCACGTTGAATTGCTTGTTTTTGTGCACGACGGAAAGCGACACGTTGCTCCAATTGACGAGCGATTCCTTCACCTACAAGGTGAGCATCCAAATCAGGTTGTTTGATTTCGATGATGTTGATGTGTACTTGTTTTCCAGTCAATTTGTTAAGTTTTGCACGGAGTGCATCAACGTTAGCACCACCTTTACCGATAACCATACCTGGTTTAGCAGTGTGAAGTGAAACGTTAACTTTGTTTACTGCGCGTTCAATTTCGATAGTTGAAACTGCTGCGTCAGCAAGTTCTTTTTGAACGAATTTACGGATTGCAAGATCTTCATGAAGGTAATCCGCGTATTCTTTTTCAGCATACCATTTGGCATCCCAATCACGGATGATGCCGACACGCATACCAATTGGATGTACTTTTTGACCCACGATGTTACCTCCTTATTTTTCTGCAACAGCCACAGTGATGTGAGCTGTACGTTTGTTGATTGGTGAAGCTGAACCTTTCGCACGTGGACGGAAACGTTTCATAGTTGGTCCTTCGTTCGCGAATGCTTCAGATACTACCAAGTTAGCTTTATCCAAACCAAAGTTGTTTTCAGCGTTAGCTACAGCTGAATTCAAAACTTTCAAGATGATTTCAGCAGCTTTGTTTGGTGTGAATGTCAAGATTGCAATAGCATCGGCTACGCTTTTACCACGGATGTTGTCAAGAACAAGACGTGATTTACGAGGTGAAACACGTACTGTACGAGCCATTGCTTTAGCTGAAGTAATTTCTGCCATTTATGTTCTCCTTATTTTCTACGTGTTTTCTTGTCGTCTGCAGCGTGACCTTTGTAAGTACGAGTTGGTGCAAATTCACCAAGTTTGTGACCTACCATGTCTTCTTGAATGTAAACAGGTACGTGTTTACGTCCGTCATAAACTGCAATAGTATAACCAATGAAACTTGGGAAGATCGTTGAACGACGTGACCAAGTTTTGATAACTTTTTTCTTTTCGTCGTTAGCTTGAGCTTCAACTTTTTTCATCAAATGCTCATCGACGAAAGGTCCTTTTTTAAGACTGCGTCCCATTTTATCTTTTCTCCTTTAAATGTTGTACCACAGCGGCTTGCGCTCACACGGAGCGCTACCGAGCTGGCGGATTATCTAGCGCTTATGCGACTAGTTTACTATTATTTCTCGTTGCGACGACGAACGATAAGTTTGTCAGATTTCGCTTTCTTGTTACGAGTTTTAAGACCAAGAGCAGGTTTGCCCCATGGAGTAGATGGCGCTTTACGACCAACTGGTGCTTTACCTTCACCACCACCGTGTGGGTGATCGTTAGGGTTCATTACAGAACCACGAACTGTTGGGCGGATACCTTTCCAACGGCTACGTCCTGCTTTACCAAGGTTTACAAGTCCATGTTGTTCGTTACCGACAACACCAACTGTAGCACGACAAGTTCCAAGAATCATACGAACTTCGCCAGATTGAAGACGAACAAGAACGTATTTACCTTCTTGACCCAATACTTGAGCAGAAGCTCCAGCTGCACGAACTAATTCTCCACCACGACCTGGTTTCAACTCGATGTTGTGGATCAAAGTACCAACTGGGATGTTAGCAAGTGGAAGAGCGTTTCCGACTTTGATATCTGCTTCTGGACCTGAAACGATACGTTGACCTACTTCAAGACCTTTTGGAGCGATAATGTATGCTTTCACACCGTCAGTGTAGTGTACAAGAGCGATGTTTGCAGAACGGTTTGGATCGTACTCGATAGTTTTAACAACTGCTTCAACGTTGTCTTTGTTACGTTTGAAGTCAACCAAACGGTAGAAACGTTTGTGTCCACCGCCTTGGTGACGAACAGTGATACGACCGTTGTTGTTACGACCAGCCTTGCTCTTCAAAGCAACAAGCAATGATTTTTCAGGAGTGCTTGTTGTGATTTCAGCGAAATCCAAAGAAGTCATATTACGGCGACCGTTTGTTGTTGGTTTATAAACACGAATTCCCACGATATTTCCTCCTTAGATTATTCAGCTTCAGCAGCAAACAACTCGATTGCTTTTGAATCAGCTGTAAGTGTGATGATAGCTTTTTTAGTTTTGTTAGTAAAACCTGTGTAACGTCCAACACGTTTAGCTTTTGGTTTTACGTTGATTGTGTTAACGTTGGCAACTTTAACACCTTCGAAAGCAGCTTCAACAGCTTGCTTGATCAAAAGTTTGTGTGCACGAGTGTCAACTTCAAATACATATTTTCCTGCTTCAAGTTGAGCCATTGAGCTTTCAGTGATGACAGGTTTTTTGATAACATCATACAAATTCATTATGCAAGAACCTCCTCGATTTTAGAGATAGCTGCTTGTGTGACAAGAAGTTTGTCGCTATTTGCGATGTCAAGAACACTTGCAGTTGTAGCAGTTGCAACTTTCACGTTTGGAAGGTTACGAGCTGAAAGAGCTGCGAATTCATTTCCTTCTTCAAGGATAACAAGAACTTTTGAATCGATGCTCAATGCTGCAAGAACTTTTGCAAATTCAGCAGTTTTTGGAGCTGTAAATGAAAGAGCGTCTACAGCTACGAATTTGTTTTCAGCAACTTTTTCAGAGTAAACTGATTTAAGAGCTAGGCGACGAACTTTTTGTGGAAGTTTGTAGCCGTATGAACGTGGAGTTGGTCCGAAGACAACGCCACCACCACGCCATTGTGGTGAGCGGATAGAACCTTGACGAGCACGTCCAGTTCCTTTTTGACGCCATGGTTTGCGTCCACCACCTGATACTGCAGAGCGGTTTTTAACAGCGTGTGTTCCTTGACGAAGGCTTGCGCGTTGGCTGATGATCACATCAAACACAACTGATTCATTTGGTTCGATACCAAATACTGCATCGTTAAGAACAACTTGGCCAGCTTCTTTACCAGTTTGGTCAAATAATGTTACGTTTGCCATTGTGACTGATTTCCCCTTTCTTTATTATTTACCAGCTTTAACTGCTGATTTGATAGTGATAAGAGATTTCTTAGCACCTGGTACGTTACCTTTGATAAGGATAACGTTCTTTTCTGGAACAACTTGTACAACTTCAAGGTTTTGAATTGTTACGCGGTCGCCACCCATGCGTCCTGCAAGGTTTTTACCTTTAAATACGCGGTTAGGTGCAACAGGTCCCATAGAACCTGGACGACGGTGGTAACGAGAACCGTGAGCCATTGGTCCACGTGATTGTCCGTGGCGTTTGATAACACCTTGGAAACCTTTACCTTTAGAAGTACCAGTTACGTCAACAACGTCTCCAGCTGCGAATGTTTCAACTGTAATTTCAGCACCAACTTCCAAGCCTTCAACGTTTTTGAATTCACGAATGAAGCGCTTAGGAGCCGTGTTAGCTTTCGCTACATGTCCTTTAGCAGGTTTGTTGCTCAATACTTCGCGTTTGTCATCGAAACCAACTTGGATAGCGTTGTATCCATCTGTTTCTACAGTTTTAACTTGAAGAACAACGTTTGGAGTTGCTTCAATAACTGTTACAGGGATCAATTCGCCAGCTTCAGTGAAGATTTGAGTCATTCCCACTTTTTTCCCTAAGATTCCTTTTGTCATGAGAAAATAGTTCCTTTTCTATATTTTTTATTCAAAAAGTTTTTAACGAGCGTTTTTCATGCTCAAGGTTTCAAACTTTGGATTAAAGCTTGATTTCTACGTTTACACCACTTGGAAGATCCAATTTCATCAAAGCATCAACTGTTTTTTGAGTTGGGTTGATGATATCGATCAAACGTTTGTGTGTACGCATTTCAAATTGTTCGCGAGAGTCTTTGTATTTGTGAGTCGCACGAATAATTGTGTAGAGGCTACGCTCAGTTGGAAGTGGGATTGGACCCGCAACTTGTGCACCTGTACGAGTAGCTGATTCTACGATTTTTGCAGCCGCTGTGTCAAGCGTACGGTGTTCGTAAGCTTTCAAACGGATACGGATTTTTTTGTTTGCCATCTTTTTCTCCTTTTCGTCTATTTAAGATAATAGGCTAGCTCCACAAGAAAACCGACGCGTGTTGCGTGGCAATGCAACCGAGCGTGTCGCAACCTCTTGCATCAAAGCTAAGGCTGTAATTTACAGCACCATAATAGAATAACACAAAGCCCCTGCGATTGCAAGGGATTTGTGAGCTTTTTTTCGTTTTTTTACTAATCTAAGTTACTAGAGTATTTTCTGATCCTCTTTCGTAAATAAAACTTAGTTTAACAATTTACCCATTTTTGGGGGTGGCGATAAAGATAGACACTGTCTGATCTGGATCATATTTTTCAAAATCAATACTATACTGACGTTGCAGTTCTCTTGCTTCTTCTGCCTGCCAAATTTGCTGCCAGGTATGGAGGAAACCTTTTGAATCACTTGTATCCACCTCAAATACTTGGTATGTTTGCCCTGAAGTGTCAAAATCCCAGTCTTCTTTATCGGATAGACTACAGAGCGACAAGCTGTAATCCCCCTTGTAGTCACTGACATAATCATGATAGACTGCATAAATCGGAAGCCCTTGGGCAAATGCCTCCTCTACTTCTTTCTGGTGTTCCTGCCATAGATGGCTAATTTTTTCCATCATGCTTGGATCTTGGAAATTATTGGTAGAGATACTACTGATTATTTTTAAAAACATTCCTTCGCTCCTTTTACTTTCACTTCTAAGGTGACTGACTAGCAATCAACCTCAGCTCTAAACTTTCTAACTACCAAGAGGCTACTTCACTCAACAAAATGAAATGGCATTCTTTGCGTATAGGATATATCACACCATTCACTATCAACTCCCTTTTCCTAGAGAGAATGGCACCCATAGTAAACAAAACGTTCAATTTACCGGTCTCAACCAGAGCTGAAAAACAATGCAGGCTTCAACCAAGACCATCCTTCCAATTCTTATTGATATAGTCTGGAAAGTTTTTAACGAACATTTTTTGTGCTCAAGTCTAAGACATAAAGGGATTCAAACTCAAAGCAAAAATAGGAAATCGACGCGCGTTGTGTGGCAGTGTATCCAATCGTGGTCACAACCTCTTGCATCACAGCTAAAGATGTGATTTACAGCACCACGGTAGAATAACACAAAGCCCCTGCGATTGCAAGGAATTTGTGAGCTTTTTTTCTTTTTTTTAGGATGAAACTGTTTTCTCTTTTCATCTTTCCAAGATTGAGGATTTATATCTATAAAAAACCGTCTTTTCTTCTATATAATGTGTGTCATTTTGACCTTGAATGTATCTTCTGATTGATCTACTAAAATGTCCGCTTTAGACTCGGTTTCTCTATAGTATCGCAGATACTGCTCCCGTCTCATCTGATGGCTAGCCAATACAAAAGATGCATCCCGATTTCTCATAGTCGTATCTCGAGCTAAGCGCCTCTTTAATTCGGTCTCCTCATCCGTGTAGAAACAGATGGTTTTGTCAAAGAGTTCCTTGGGTAGAAAACCCACGGACATCCCTTCAACAATAAGAATTGGCTTTGCTCCAGACAAGACCTCGCTAGCCTTCCACGGTTCATCGATTGTCAAGACATCCATACCTGCCTGCAAGGCGAGAATATCTCTCTGCAAACTTGCCAGTTCATGTGCTACAGGCAGACAAGCTGTCACCTTTTGATCTGTTGCTTGCTTTGGTACTACCAGGTGACGTTCTGAAGTGATATAGGGGTCTGTTTCTAGTAAATTTACTGTAGTAGAATCTAGGGTTTGATATAATTCCTGTGCGAAGGTTGACTTGCCTGAAGCCCCATGACCGTAGATCCCCAGCGTCCTAATTCTTCCCGTTTCGATCTCTGAAACCAGTTGTTCTATCAGGTCTTTTTTCTTCATTCTCTCTTCACCTGTTCATAGCTTTCTTTTCCGTCATTAAGCTTGTCCCAAATCACCACTTGCCCACTTTTGAGAGATTTTTGCACATCAATAATCCGTTGATTAGAGGAACCTCGAAACTGGAGCATGAGATTGCGCTTGCTTTTATCATACCGTCCATCGACAAGGATGTCAATCAGAGACAAGAGTTCCAATTTGTCTGGAGTCTCCAGCATCATTTCTTCCCACGTGTAGCCCGTCCAGGACCATATGTCTTTGTCTGGCAATTCCTTTCGAATGCGTTTAACGAGAGGCAAGAGAATGCCTGTATTAAGAAAGGGTTCTCCTCCCAGCAGGGTCAATCCTTGAACATAAGGTTGAGCGAGATCTTCCATGATTTGTTCTTCTAATTCTGCCGTATAGGGAATGCCTGCGTTGAAAGACCAAGTCGCAACATTATAGCACCCCTCGCAGTGAAACATACAACCTGATACATAGAGAGAGTTGCGCACACCTTCTCCATCGACAAAGTTAAAGGCCTTGTAATCAATAATCCGCCCTTTACTAAGTTCCTCACTTTTCCATTCACCTGGTTTTGGTGTATTCCATGTCATCCTTTTACTCCAAATCTATCCAGTAACGTTCTACGCTATTGCAAACATCTTCAAACACCCCGCCATTTGATACAATCACCGCCCTACTAGCAGGATTTTCCACACTACAGGTCACAAGCGCTTTTTTGATATTCTTTTCCTTAGCAACTTGCAAACCTTGATAGAGGGACTCTTTGGCATAGCCCTTCCCTCTTTCAGATGGGCGGATGGAGTAGCCAATATGGCCCCCATTTTCTAGTAAGTAGTCATTTAATCGGAGACGAAGGTTGAGAAAGCCAAGAGCCTGGCCTGCTACGTCAAAACTAACCAGCTGGATAGCAGGAACCCAGTTTTCAGGAATATTGAGTCCCGCTTCCGCTTGAAGATTTTCTTCTAGCCACTCTTCATAAACAAAATTGTTGGCGTTCCAAAACCCACCATCATGAGGGGACTGTGCTTGTTCAAACTCTGTCATCATGTTTAGAATGGTTTCTTTATCTGCTAATGTTGGTCTGCGTAATTTCATGTATTCCTCCCGCTATGAGAAAAGCGAGAGCGGACTCTCACTTTTCTTTTTTCTTGTTCTTGTTTAAAAATTGTTCTTTGAGGTTGAGCAAGCGTTCTTTTTTACCTGTTCCACCTTTAGAGTGTTTCTCATGATAACGGGTCACTTGTGCGCGTCCCTTATCGTCTAATTGGTATTTCCCCATTCCACTTCCTTCTAATTTGTTACTTCATGTCCAGCTGTTTTAATAGTAGAGCCATTCATGTGTTTGACACGCGCAGCAATTTCCTTGTGGCGTCCATTAACCATTGGACGTGCTTGAGGATTGCCCAGATAACCACACGTACGTTTGACCACGTCTACTGTTTTAGGGTCGCTATTCCCACAGTTGGGGCAAGCGAATCCTCGCTCAGTTGGTTCAAAATCCCCTTCAAAGTCACACTTGTAGCAACGATCAATCGGAGTATTGGTCCCTAGATAGCCGACACGGTCATAGGCATAGTCCCAAACAGCTTCCAGGGCTTTAGGATTTTGTTGAAGAACTGGATACTCACAATAATGGATGAAACCACCTGACGCACCTGCTTCTGGATAAACTTTCTCAAAGTCTAATTTTTCAAACGGTGTTGGATTTTTACGAACATCGTAGTGGAAAGAGTTGGTGTAGTATTCCTTGTCCGTGATGTCAGGAATAGAGCCGAACTTCTCTGTATCCAAGCGACAGAAGCGGTCTGTCAGACTTTCAGACGGTGTGGAGTAGATAGAGAAATGGTAACCATATTGGTCAGACCACTCTTCCACACGACGTTTCATATCGCGAATGATTTCCAATGTGAATTCCTTGGCTTCAGGATTGCTTTCCCAGCTGTTTCCAAAGAAGACAGTAGCCACTTCGTACAAACCAATGTAGCCCAGCGAAACTGTCGCACGGCGATTCTTAAAGAGTTGGTCAACATTTTCTTCTTTTCCGAGACGGCGACCAAAGGCTCCGTACTGATAAAGGATAGGGGCATTCGCTGGTGTTGCTTCCTTGGTCCGTTCAACACGGTAAACCAGAGCATCTTCTGCGATATTCATCCGCTCGTTGAAGATTTCCCAAAACTTATTCAGATCCCCTTCAGACTCGAGGGCGATACGAGGCAGATTAACCGTCACAACACCTAGGTTCATCCGACCTGAATTGACCTCAACACCATTCTCATCCTTCCATCCTTGGAGGAAAGAACGGCAGCCCATAGGAACCTTGAAAGAACCAGTCAGTTCGATAATCTTATCATAGGACAAGACATCTGGGTACATCCGCTTGGTTGCACACTCGAGGGCCAACTGTTTGATGTCGTAGTTAGGTGAACCTTCCTCTAAGTTGAGTCCTCTTTTCAGCGTAAAGATGAGTTTAGGGAAGATAGCTGTACGGTGTTCTGAACCAAGCCCCTTGATTCGGATGTTCAAGATAGCTTTTTGAATTTCCCGCTCAAAACGACTAGTTCCTAAACCAAAACCTAGCGAAGTAAAAGGTGTTTGTCCATTTGAAGTGAAGAGGGTGTTGATTTCATACTCAAGAGATTGCATGGCATCGTAGATGTCCTTTTGGGTTTTCTTCCAAGCGTAATCTTCCCGTTTTTCAGGCAAGACCCACTCTTCCGCATCCTTGAGGTGCTTTTGATAATTCTTCTCTGCATAAGGCGCCAAGACTTCATCGATACGGTCAGCTGAACAGCCCCCGTACTGGCTAGAAGCAACGTTAGCAATGATTTGTGAAATCTGAGCTGTCGCAGTCTGGATAGACTTGGGACTCTCTACCTCTGCATTGCCAATCTTAAAACCATTTTCCAGCATGCCTTTAAAATCAATCAAACAGCAGTTGGTCATCGGAGTGTAGGGGCTGTAGTCCAAGTCATGATAGTGGATATCCCCTTTTTGGTGAGCATTGGCTACGTGCTTAGGAAGCATTTGCAGCCCGATTGATTTCCCAACAATCCCTGCTGTCAAATCACGCTGGGTGTTGAAGACATCACTGTCTTTATTGGCATTTTCATTGACAACTGCTTGATCTTTATTGAGCAGTTTATGGATACTAAAGTTGATATCTGTCGCTTTTGAGCGCTCAAAATCCCTTTGTGTCCGATAAGTGATATACTCCTCAGCCAGCGCATACTCTTTGGCTTCAAGGAGTTCATGCTCTACGACATTTTGAATTTCGTAAATCTTGACACCTTGAGGGAAGCGACTGTGAATTTCAGTCACGATTCTTTCAACTAGACCATTTAGGCGTTTTTCTACTAGAGGCGTAACGTCCATAACCTTTTCCGCCGCCTTGTGGAGAGCCTTGTCAATCTTGTCTACATCAAACACCACACGTCTACCATCTCGTTTTTCAACGAACAAGGTGGGAACGGTTGCAAGCTTTTCTTCTAATACAATCATATCCATGCTCTTTTCTAAAATATTGTTGAATTGTTTATATTCAGTATTATACCACTCTAAAAATAAAAATCAATATCTTGTGTTAAAAATCCTAAAATTTTTAAAATTCCACAAGATATTGATTTTTTGTTATTTTGATTTATAAAGTTTGAACTCGCTAGTATCTGTCTGAACAAGCTCATAGTTTTCACTGAGCCAGCTCTCTACATCTGACCACAAGGCAACTTTTTGATTGACCACAATCATCTTCGGTTGATTCACTTTCAGGTCATTCATCAGTTTGGTTTTATTTTCATCGCTTGCAGTATAGAGTGTTGGAGTTGATAGAGAAGTCGGCGCCAAGCGTTCACTTGCACGGTAGAAATCAGGACGATCATCCCAAGCATAGACACGATCCTCAGAACTCGTTTGTTGTTTGACCACGCTAGCAAGACGTTCTCTCTCCTGATAAGTCGTTGGGTGAGAAAGGTAACGACTCACAATAGGAAGAACAATGAGATAGGCAAGGGCAATCAGTGGTAGATAGAAATTTCCTTTAAGGAAAGAAGTTTGTTTCTCACGTCTTCTTCTACGACGACTCCCTCCATCTGAAACATCTTCCTTGATTCCTGTCAGAAGGAGCAAGACCAAGAAAGGAATTAGCACCACAAGACGAGTACCGTTGATAGGTTCTTTGGAGAGAATCAAGATTCCCAAAGAAACCAACAATCCCAAGCTAGCAGCAATTGAGAGGGCATATTGCTTGGCTGGTTTTGACTGGAACAAGCCTGTAAAGAGCAAACCAAGGGAACCTAACCCAATAGCAAGCAAGCCATAGAAGGCTGCATTTTCAAGCAAATGCGAGTTCGAAAAGAGGCTAAGAGTATTTACCGGATATAAGGTCTGGCTAATGGCATCCCCAAAACTACCTGTCCACACTGTATAGTAGCCTAAAGGATAGAATAAGAGTGAAAATCCTAGGGCTGACGCAAAAAACTGATATAGACCATGAACAAAGTGACCTTTGCCTAGATTAAAGCCGATAATTCCCAAGGCCAGTACAGCCGCAAACAAGGCGGTTTGGATTGGCGCAAGGAAGAAAGCAAGTGCAAGGCTCATCCCCACTCGTACAAATCCTTTGTCGTCCTTTGGAAAAGCGAGATAATTTGTAACGATACTCAATGAATAAAATAGGAAAGGCAGGGCTAGCAAGAGAGCGTAGCCACCACCAAAAGCGAGGCCCGCTACAAGCAAGTATAAAATAAAGACAACTCGCTCCGCTTCCTTTTCTTGGCCGGCAAGAGTATCCGCGGCCTTAAAAAGAAAAACACCTGCTCCAAACAAGGCCAACCACTCAGCCAAAGCAAGCAAAATACTGCCTTGAAAAAGATAGTTTAGCACATAATAGAGCAATCCCTCCGTCCCAAAGTAATCTGTATACATTTGACCATTTTGATGCAAGGCCCAACCTGTATAAAGATCCTGAGTTTGTTGCGGACTGACTAAACCAAAAATAAAAGGCAGGGCAACCGAAATGGCTGTGGCCACTAAACTCCAAAGCAAAATACTAAAAAAGGGAATGGGAGCTCCTTCTCGTTTCTCTGGCACTGACCAGTCTTGGTAATGAGATTCTTCTTGTTTTTCATCTATTTTCCCGTATACGTTCATTCAATTTCTCCTCTAAGTTTATCTGTTTTAGTATATCAAAATCTTACAGGAATGTCAGCTTGGGATTGATATTTGCTGAATTTCTTATCCAATATCGCAAAGCGTTCGATTTCACGAAAACGGTGAGATCGGCTGTTTCTATACTCTCTGATAAAATCATCATCTTCTAGATTAAGCATGGTTTTCTCCTTTACTTATCTATTCGTAAGAAGACAAAAAAGATCCAGCTTTGGGCTAGATCTTAGTGGATAGTTAGAGCATAGGCGCAAACAACTGGACAATTTCCTTGATTAGGCTTTGATACCAACTGGTTTTGATAGTGTGAGGATAAATTTCTTGAGAAACTTTAAAAATCTCTTCGAAGTCCCTTTCAATATCGATGATGGACTGCGTTCTATAAAGTAAGACGGCATTTTCATAGTGGTGGAGCAAGCTACGATAGTCAAAATTGATGGTCCCCACAGTAGCTGCCTCTCCATCGACAAGCATTTGCTTGCTATGAAGGAATCCCGGACTGTACTCATAAATACGAACCCCCGCAGACAGCAAGTCTGGATAGGCTCCTCGAGTAACTAACTGAATAACCTTCTTATCTGGGATACACGGCGTCACAATTCGCACATCTACCCCTCTCAGAGCTGCATTTTTGATACTTTCAGTTAGATCGTAGTCCGCAATCAGATAGGGAGTCGTGATGTAGACGTAATCTGTAGCTTGATTGATAAGATTTTGGTAGACCGTTTTTCCAACTTGGGCTCTGTAGATGGGTTTTGGCCCACTACTATAGGGAATACAGAGCCCCATCCCATCTTTGGGCTGATTTTCGAGATGGTATTGGTCAAAGTCACTAATCTCTCCACGGTTGATGTACCAGGCAGATAAAAAGAGTCTGGTAAAAGCCTTAACTGCTGGTCCATCCAACCGAATACCGCTATCCTTCCAATAACCAAAGCGTTCGATATGGTTGATATACTCATCGGCCAGATTGACACCACCTGTATAGGCAATTTGACCATCGATAACCATGATTTTACGGTGATCACGGTTGTTATAAGCAACAGTTAAGCGCGGAATCACCTTGTTAAATTTATGGGCTTCAATCCCTCGACTACGAAGCTGAATAGTATAATCCCCAGGTAAGGTTGCCATACATCCAATATCATCATAGAGAAGCTTCACCTCTACTCCTTGAGCAGCCTTTTCTTCCAAAATTTCTAAGATGCTGTTCCACATCAAACCTTCTTCGATGATATAGTATTCGAGAAAGATAAACTTCTCTGCTTTCTTGAGATCCTCTAGCATCTGGCGCCACATGCTTTCACCAGATGCAAAAAATTGTGTATCCGTTCGATCATAGACATCGGCATTCGTGTCCATGCTGAGGAGAGATTTGATAACCCCGTAAGCCGATTTGTCCTGCTCTTTTAACTCCAAACGGAGAGCTCTGCTATTGTCCTCTCGGTCAACCATTGATTGGAGCTGCTTTAGCTGCTTCAATTCTTTTTTAGATAAACGACGTTCTCCAAACATGATATAGAGCAAGGGGCCAAAAACTGGCACAAAGGCTACTAACAACCATGTTACCTTACTCTCAGGATTCATGGACCGATTGACAATCGATACAATAGTCGCTAAGCTCACTAAAATGACTAGGATAATCCAGAGAATCGGAGCCATCTGCCCTAGATAGAGAAATAAACCAAAGACGATAAACAACTCTGCCAACATGATGGTAATACTAAAACCATATTTGGACATGAGTAGCTGCATTTTTCTAGCTGTCATACATTCCCTTCCTTTTCTAACATTCTCCCTCACCGATAGATAAACTAATGTTTCTACTAGTATACCTCAGTTCAGGGGTAGATGGCAACCTTTTACCTTTTTCTATTCAAACTATTCCAAGAACTGCAAGATTCTTAAACTACACCCTCACTATACGAAGCGCTGCCCTTTTTATATTTTTAACTAGGGGATTAAGAGGCTTAAAAAGAACTACCAAAATGGTAGTTCTTCTATAATTATTTATATTTTGAGGAATAAGTCCCTTCCACTCTACTTGATTTTTAGAAGAGTTCTTTATAAAGAGCAATGGTCTCTTCTAGAGTTGGCATGAATGGATTGCCTGGCGCACATGCATCGATCAAAGCATTCTTAGAAAGGTAGTCAAAATCAAAGTCTTTTTCTTGGATACCGAGTTCAGTGAGTTTCTTCGGAATACCTACTGTTTCAGACAGTTTCTCAATTTCAGCGATGGCGTAGGCTGCGCATTCTTCATCAGTTTTCCCTTCAACATGAAGCCCCAAGGCTTTGGCTACATTGCGGAAAGCTTCTGGCACCCGTTTGGCATTTTCACGTTCAACAACCGGGAGAAGCATGGCACAGCAAACGCCATGTGGTAAGTTATACACTGCACCGAGTTGGTGAGCCATAGAGTGAACATAGCCCAAACCAGCATTGTTAAAACTCATACCGCCGAGGAAGATAGCATTGACCATCGCCTCACGCGCTTCGATATCTTGGCCATTAGCCACAGCACGAGGAAGATATTCCTTGATGAGTTCAATCGCTCCGATAGAGAGTTTCTTGGTCACATTATAAGCACCTGGTGTTACCAAGGCTTCGACAGCATGGGTAAGAGCATCCATACCTGTCGCCGCTGTCAATCCTTTCGGTTTTGAAAGCATGAGTTCTGGATCATTGACAGAGATGAGGGCGAGGCTGTTCTTATCAACCATTACCATCTTGACCTTGCGTTCTTCGTCAGTAATGACATAGTTAATGGTAATTTCTGCAGAAGTTCCAGCTGTTGTATTGATCGCAACCACTGGCAACCCTTTTTTAGCAGACTTGTGGAGACCTTCGTAGTCCTGTGGTTTTCCACCATTTGTAGCGATGATAGAGATACAACTAGCTGCATCCTGTGGAGACCCACCACCAAGACTGATGATAAAGTCACATCCATGCTCTTTCAAAACAGCAACTCCATCTGTGACATTCTTACAAGTAGGATTTGGCTCCACATCGCTAAAGATCACATATTCGATCCCTTCAGCATCTAATGGTTTTAGGACCTTAGGTAAAATATCACTTCCCTCGATGAACTTGTCTGTCACCAAAAGAGCCTTCTTATACCCCAATTCCTTGATATACGGGCCTACTTCATTTACAACACCTTTACCGATAAGGTTAACTGATGGAACGTAAAATGTAGCCATATGCTTTTCCTCCTGCGCTTCTGCGCTATTTGATTATTTACTATAAGTATACGACCTTATAAGAAGTTTTACAAATTTTTGTAAGCGTTTTAAGTAAAAAGTTAGTAAAGAACAGCCAGCCACTTTTTCAAGAAAAAAGCTCCAAAAAGATGGATTTCATCTCATTGGAACTTTTACTGAATGATTATTGCTTAGTTAATACCACTCGGTCAGATGGCTCTCGGTCCATATCATCGATAATCAATTGATTACCATTAACCGTGTAAATTTTGACATCATCTCCGATAATGACACGTTGATTTTCTGGCTCAAAGCTGACTTGCTTGATTTCCTTATCTCCATCTGGCTCGATCTCAGTCCATGTACCAGTTTTACCTGTTACAACTAGAGTGATCTGATCATTCTCATCTTTTCCAGTATAGGTACCATCGATGTTAGTAGGTTGAGCTACAGTAGTGTCCTGACTTGAGGACGCCTGTGGTTGGCTGGCACTTGTAGCAGCACTAGAAGATGACTCTTGTTGAGTAGATGGTTGTTGAGCAGATTGCTGGGTAGGTGCTTGTGTCTTAGATCCACAAGCTGCTAAAAGACTAAGAATTGCTAGTGAAGCAATAGAAAGTGTGAATGTTTTTGTTTTCATAGCGATTTCCTTTCTTTTGTGCCAATGTTTTGCTGGATCAGTTTCCAGATGTACCTCCTACCTCAAGTATAACAACTTAAGCCTAGAAGATCAACTAATCCCATCGCTTCCCAGCAAACTCGCTCGGACTTCTGAGATAAAGTAGAGCGAGCCCGTCACGAAAAGCAGGTCCTGATCATTGGCCTTTTCTTCAAATTCTCTGATAAAATCGCCATAGGAAGAAATCAAATCGTAACCCGCCACATCCTTCTCATCCAAAGAACCTTGGTAGTCAAAGCCCGTTACCTTAAGTTCCACCTGAGACAACTGCTCAGATAGATAACCTAACATCCCTTGATAATCTTTGCGTTTAAGGGCACCAAAAAGGATACGGACTTGATAGCCTTGCTGGATTTTCCCTTGGATAAACTCGACCAACCGGGTTAAGGCTGGAAGATTGTGAGCCCCATCTAGGTAGATTCTCGGATGAATCCGTTCCAAGCGACCTGCCCAGTGAGTTTCTTTCAAAGCCTGTCTGATAAGCTCTGCTTCGACATCTTCCTCTCTTGACGTCATAAACAGAAGAAAAGTTTGTAAAGCCAAGGCGGCATTTTCTTGCTGATAAGCACCTTCCAAACCGATTTCAAGCTGGGAAAAGCTTGCTAGGCTACTTGAAAAATCCCCCGCATTCAATGTGAAGCCTCGCCCAGCTTGATAAAGGTCTACGTCTAACTCCCTCGCTGTATTTTGACAGACAAGCTCTGCTTCTGGAGCGAGCTTAGCAATGACCGCCTTCTTTCCAGCCTTGAAAATGCCAGCTTTCTGCTCTGCTATTTTCTCCAGACTATCGCCCAAGGTCTCCTGATGGTCTAACCCAATAGAAGTAATAACTGCAATCTCTCCTGTTACGACATTCGTTGTGTCAAGCAAACCACCAATCCCCACTTCTAGCAGAACTAGATCCATTCCCTGCTCTTTAAAGTAAAGCAAGGCAATCAGAGTCAGTAATTCAAAAAAGGACAACTGGTCATGGGTTTGCAAAAGCGTCTTTTCCATCTCCTTGACTTGGTTAGCTATACGGATAAAGTCTTCATCGGCGATCGGTTGTCCATTGATACAGATTCGATCATGGATACTAATGATATGAGGAGAGGTAAAGGTGCCAACTTTTTTACCATGAGTTGCAAACAACTCCCTCATAAAGGCAATAGTTGACCCTTTACCGTTAGTCCCTGTTACGTGGATAATAGGATAAGTCTTCTCAGGATTCCCCAGCAAATCCACTGCTCGCTGCATTCGTCCAAGACCAGATCTAAAGTTTAAACCAATCCGACTATGCAGCCATTCTTCTACTTCAAACATACATGTCTCCTTAACAAAAGTCCAATCAACTACCGCATCAAAGTATGATTACAAATAAAAAGTGAGGTCAGGACTAAAATCCCAACCTCTTACCTGGTTAGCTAATCACTAGCTACAATGAATTTCAACGTGGGCTAAAAACGTCCCCCGGACTTACTGACGGTCTTTATTTTTAGCGTAAGGGTAAAAATGTTCCCCAAACGTTCCTGCGTTCCTAATTTCTGGCGCAGGGCTAAAAACATCCACTGGATGTTCCAACTCTTTCTAGTTTCTAGGAGTTGGGGTGATACAGTCTCCCAGACATACCAGTTCTCTCTTATTTAAAGGAACTGGGGTAAAAACGTTCCCCGAACGTTCCTGCGTTTCTAATTTCTGGCGCAGGGCTAAAAACATCCACTGGATGTTTTTACTCCTCCATAAAGCTGTTGAAGACTTCTTCAATCATGTTCCATTCGTCTTCTGAGTCTTCTGGAATTGGTTGCAATTCGCCTTCTGTTCCATCTTCATTTTCGATGAATGAATAAGCTTGGATTTCAACTTCACCATTTTCATCTTCTTCTGCGTTAACTGGCACTAGCAGAACATAGTTTTTACCAAATTCTTCTTTCCCATCGATGGTCAAAAGAATTTCAAACAAGGTTTCATTTCCTTGCTCGTCTACTAGTGTAATCAATTCACGTTCTTCGTGGTCATGGTTGTGATCGTGTGACATAGTTTCTCCTCTGTCTTAAAATTTTCTATCTAAATAATTTTGCAAAATCAGCTGAGCTGCCAACTTATCAATAACTTTCTTGCGTTTGTTACGACTGATATCTGCTTGTTCAATCAACATACGCTCCGCAGCGACCGTTGTCAAACGCTCATCCTGATAGTCTACTGGTAAACCAAAGAGTTCTTCTAGTTTGTCACCATAGGCTTGACTGGCTTCTACTCGCGGACCGCTGGTATTGTTCATGTTCTTTGGCAAACCTACTACAAAGCGTTCTACCTTATAGCTGTCAACCAATTCCTTGATACGGTCAAAACCAAACTGGCCCTGATCCTCATTAATCTGGATGATTTCAAGTCCCTGAGCGGTGAAGCCTAGGGGATCGCTAATTGCCACCCCTACTGTTTTTGAACCGACGTCCAATCCCATAATTCTCATAGATTATAGATCGACTCCTTGTCCCTTAAGGTAGTAGCGTACCAATTCTTCAACAATTTCATCACGCTCATACTTACGGATTTGATTTCGTGCATTGTTGTAACGAGGAACGTAGGCAGGGTCTCCACTCAGTACATAACCGACGATCTGGTTAATCGGATTGTAGCCCTTGTCGTTCAAAGAAGCATAGACGTCTGTCAACGTTTCGCTAATTTCTTTCTTATTGGAATCATCCAATTTAAACCGTACAGTTTCTTCAGTAAATCCCATTCTAACACCCTCTTTCCTTAGAATAGTACTATTATAGCACATTCCCTGACGTTCTACAAATAAGTCAGTCTATTAATTTGGATTTTCTATTGTTCTGTTGCTCCATTTGCCACTCTATCTGCAATATATTGGCTAGGTTCGTTTTTTAAGAGATTTTCAAGACCGATATTTTTTAAATATTCCAGCTGAGATGCCTTTTTGACATCCAGCACTTGAAAATCATAAGTTGTTGTAGTCTGAATTTCTGTCTCGCTGAGTAGCTTGGTTTCCAGTGTAAATCCTGCTAGTTTGCGTGCCTCTTGGATGGTCTCATCCTTCTCTTCAGCTTCTAGAAGCGCTTTTTGCGTCTCCTCTGGCCCATTTTCAGAGATAAAGGTCTTGAGTTCATCTCCGACAGGTCGTTTTTGCTGGATGGTCAAGGTCAAAAACTGATTACCTTTATAGGTAATGGTCTGAATCTGTTGCGTTCCATTTTCTGACTTCGGCATCAACAGGGTCTTGGTGACAACCGTATTCTTTTCGGCATTGTCCAAAACGGGAAGGTTGGATTGAAGAGGTTCAGATGCTGTTGTGGAAGCAGCATGGGTTTCCTTTTTTTGCCCACATCCCGCAAGCAAAAAGAGGAGAGCAAAACTAGCAATTAGTAACTTTTTCATAATTCCTCACATGATTTTAAAACAAAAGAGCAAACAAGGCCAGGAGTCACTCCCAGCCTTGATGTTTTATAGAGCTGCACGTAGACGTGCTTCTGCATTTTCTACATTACGGACAGAGCGTGGCAAGAAGGCACGGATATCATCTTCTTTATAGCCGACTTGTAGGCGCTTCTCGTCAACGAGAATCGGACTCTTTAAGATTCGTGGTGTTTCCATGATTAAGTTGAGCACTTCATTGACACTCAAATCCTCAATGTCAACTCCAAGTGCCTTAGCGTAGCGGTTTTTTGACGAAACGATACTGGCAATTCCATTATCTGTTTTCGTTAGAATATCTAATAACTCTTCTCTTGTAATTCCTTCTTTACCGAGATTTTGTTCTTTATAACTTAACTGGTGGGCATTGAGCCAGGTTTTCGCTTTTTTACAGCTAGTACAACTTGAGACTGTATAAATTTTGATCATGTACCTACCCCTTTCGCTACATGTTACTATCAGTTTAGTCTATTATACCATAAAAAACATCCGACTTGCGACCTATTTTTAAAAAAAATTAACTTTTTTCGCGATTTTCGTACTTTTTTCTTGACAAAATCAATTTATAACCAACTTTTAAATTTTTTGATATACAATCGTTTCACAACTGTAACACTTATCATATAGAGAACGATAATCAAAAGTAAAAAGAGGAAATAAATTGGTTCCAAAGGGGTTAAATGAAGCAGGCTAGCAATTGAAGAGTAGGGAAGGAAGGTCACAAAACTAGCTGCTAGCAAGGTTGTTCCAAGAACAAACCATGATGGACGACTTTGTAAGAAAGGAAGTTTTGCTGAACGAAGCATATGGATAACCATGGTTTGGGACCACATGGATTCAATGAACCAACCTGTCTGGAACAAAATGATAAAGCCCGTTGCAGACTCTGCTCCGTGAGCATAGGCTTGACCTGTCGCCATTGGGACAATGACAAAATAGAGCAAGATAAAGGTCAAAATATCAAAGACAGAAGAAATCGGACCCATCCAAATCATAAAGCGAGTAATAGACTTAGCTTCCCACTTATGGGGATGTTTCAAAAAGTCTTCATCTACATTATCAAATGGCAAGGCAATGCAAGAAAGGTCGTAGACGAGGTTTAACACAATCAAGTGAATCGGAGCCATAGGAAGGAAAGGTAAAAAGATACCAGACACTAACAGAGAGAAAATGTTCCCGAAATTAGAGCTGACCGTCATCTTGATATATTTGGTCATATTGGCATAGACTTTGCGTCCTTCAACCAGCCCTTTTTCAAGCACCATCAAATCCTTATCTAACAAAATGACATCAGCCGTTTCTTTAGCAATATCTACTGCTGTATCAACAGAAATCCCCACATCGGCCACTTTCATAGAAGGGGCATCATTGATCCCATCTCCCATATAGCCGACACAATGTCCATTCGATTTGATTTGTAAAATAATTCGTGCTTTTTGATCCGGAGAGAGTTTGGCAAAGACCGTCACTTTCTCAACTGCTTGAGCCAACTCTTCGTCCGTCATGGCATCAATATCAGAACCCAACAAGATTTGATCAACATCTAAACCAACTTTTTCGCATACTGCTTGGGTTACCTTCTCATTGTCCCCCGTCAAGATTTTGGTTTGAACACCGTGTTCTACCAAAGCTTGGATAGCAGGTGCTGCTGATGGTTTTGGTGGATCTAGAAAGGCAAGATATCCGGTTAGAATCATCTCTTTTTCATCTTCAACGGAGTAAGCAAAACCTTCTTTTAGGCCTGTTTTATAGGCGACTCCCAAGACTCGCAAGCCTTGTTGATTAAGTTGGTCTACTTCTTTTAAGATTTCCACTCGGATATCATCCGTCAAAGGACTAATCTGACCTTGGTATTCCACATGGGTTGAAATCGCAAGCATTTCCTCTAGGGCACCCTTGGTTACCAAACTAACAACTTCGTTCTCATCCTTTACGATGACACTCATCCTTCTGCGTTCAAAATCAAAAGGTAATTCATCTATTTTTTGGAAGCTAGTATCCAAATTTTGTAGAATAGCGTGTTCTTTAGCTTCTTTTTCAGTTCTACTGATAATGGCACGGTCCATCAAGTTTTTCAATCCCGTTTGAAAATAGGAATTAAGGTAGGCCCGTCTCAACACAGACAAATCCAAATCTCCATGTATATCCAAAGGATATTCAAGGACAATTTCGTCTTGGGTAAGGGTTCCGGTTTTATCCGTACACAGGATATCAATAGCACCTAGATCTTGTATGGCATTGAGTTTTTTGATGACGACTTTTTCCTTGGCCATGATAATGGAGCCTTTTGCTAAACTGGCCGTGATGATCATAGGAAGCATCTCAGGTGTCAATCCAACACCAACACTCAGTGCAAACACACCTGCTTCCAGCCAGTCGCCATCCGTCAAGCCATTGGAGAGAAAGACGATGGGAACCATGACCAACATCAAACGGATCAAGAGCCAAGAAATGCTGTTCATCTCCCGTTCAAAAGAGGTCGGTTCGTCATAGGTATTGAGAGTTTGCTCGATTTCTCCCATCATAGTGTCATCGCCGACCGCTAGGATCAAAGCCTTGGCACTTCCTGATATCACGTTGGTTCCCATAAAGGCGAGCGCTTCTGCTTCTAGCAGACTATCAAAGTTTGACTGACTCATTTTTGACAAGGCTAGTTTCTCAACCGAGTCACTTTCACCTGTCAAACCAGACTGTTGGACAAAGAAATCACGTGATTCAATTAAAATGAGGTCTGCTGGTATCATATCCCCAGCACTTAACTTGACTATATCTCCAACGACCAAATCTTCAATTGCAATCTCTAAACTCTGGCCTTCGCGAATAACCGTAGCTGTATTCACAATCATTTTTGAAAGATTGGTCGCAGCTTTGTCGCTTCGCAGTTCTTGGACAAATCGAATGCCACCAGAAATGAGGACGAGGACAACGATGATGATAGAGGTCGTCGGATCTTCTTGCCCAGGCTTCGCCAACCAGACGTTGGTCACCATGGAGATCATAGCGATGACCAGGAGGATGATTGTAAATGGATTGATAATAGATTCGTAAATCTTTTTGAGGATACTGTCTTCTTGACCCTTGGTGATGGTGTTTTCGCCATATAGGTCACGATTTTTCTCCACCTGCTCCTCAGTCAAGCCTGTTAGACTTGTCTTATAAAAAGATAGAGTTTCGTTTAAGGGTGTGTGAATAGCTGTTACTAATCTTTCTTTTGTAATTTTCATTGGTTTCTCCTATCTGTATGAGTGATGTGTTTCATACACAGAGACCAATCACTTTATAAGGGCAGAACGACACAAATCAGCGATTGGCTGTGTATGTGCGGTTCTGGATGATCGTCAATTTGCATCGTTTGTCTCCTTTCCTTGTTCTAAAACAGTAGAAAATCCCACCATAAAATGGCAGGATTAAAAAACTAATTATCTGTTTTTTCGTTCAAGCTTTAACTCCATAGGGCGATGTAATGAGCTTAGTCTTGGCCTTCGCGACCAGAACTGTTGACCAACGAGTAGTGTCTCCACTGCTTTGCGGTAGTCATCCGTATCCCTATGGTAGCCTCACCTACCGTTTTCGTCTATCAGTATAAACCTTTAAAATATAAAAGTCAACGATTTATCATAATTTTCTTAAATAACAATTAATTCCTTCGGCGCTAGAGTCAACAATTCGCAACCGTTATCTGTAATCAGGATATCATCCTCGATACGGACCCCGTATTTACCTTCAATATAGATACCCGGTTCATCAGTCAAGACCATACCAGATTTAATGACTTCTTTGGAAGTTTGGCTAAAGTAAGGTTCTTCGTGAATATCCAGTCCGATACCGTGTCCAATACCGTGGGTAAAGTAGTCGCCATAGCCTGCCTCAATGATAATATCACGAGGGATTTTGTCAAAGTCACGGAAACCTAAGCCAGCCTTAGCTTGGTCAATCAGAGCTTGGTTGGCTTTCAGAACCGTATTGTAAATCTCTGCCTGCTCGTCACTGACATGTCCTAGATAGATGGTCCGTGTCATATCACTGACGTAGTGGTCGTAGAGACAGCCGAAGTCCATGGTGATGGCTTCTCCCGCTTCAACTGGTTTGTGCATGGGATGGGCATGGGGTTTGGAAGAGTTGATACCACTTGCTAAAATGGTATCAAAAGACAAGCCTGCCGCTCCTAGCTCACGCATGCGGAAATCAAGGAAGTTGGCAATTTCGATCTCAGTTTTTCCTGGTTTGATAAAGTCAAGCGCATCACGAAAAGCTTGGTCTGAGATAGAGCATGCCTTACGAATAGTCGCAATCTCTTTCTCATCTTTAATCATACGAAGTGCTTCAACAAACTGAGTCTGTGGAAGCAAGTCCAAACCTGCAAAAGCTGCCTGCATACGATGATAGTAAGAGACCGAAATCTCGTCTTCAAAACCGACGCGAGACAAGCCCATATCCTTAACAATGCCTGCAATAACAGCCAATTCATCGCGGTCAGCCACAATCTCAAAACCTGTCACTTCTTGCTTAGCTGCAATGATATAGCGAGAGTCTGTCACCAAAACCTGACGGTCACGGCTGATAAAGACTGTTCCATTTGAACCCCAAAAACCAGTCAAATAATAGACGTTTTTAAGGTTGTTGATGATAATACCATCTAGTTCTTTTTCTTGCATTTTAGCTAGAAATGCTTGCACACGTTTATTCATGATGTAACTTTCCTTTCAAATAGTGTCCTGTGTAGCTGGCTTCGTTGGCCGCTACTTCTTCTGGGGTTCCTGTTGCGATGATGGTTCCACCACCGACACCGCCCTCAGGACCCAAATCGATGATATGGTCTGCCGTCTTGATGACATCCAGATTGTGCTCGATGACGAGGACTGTATTGCCATCGTCGACAAAGCGAGCTAAGACTTTAAGCAAGCGAGCGATGTCCTCAGTATGAAGCCCTGTCGTTGGCTCATCCAGAATGTAGAAGGATTTCCCTGTTGAGCGTTTGTGGAGTTCACTAGCCAACTTCATACGCTGAGCTTCTCCTCCAGAAAGGGTGGTAGCCGGTTGCCCTAGCGTTACATAGCCCAGTCCCACATCCTTGATGGTCTGAAGTTTGCGTTGAATCTTAGGAATGTGTTGGAAGAATTCCACCGCATCGTTGACCGTCATGTCCAAGACCTGCGAGATATTCTTTTCCTTATAGTGGACTTCTAGGGTTTCACTGTTGTAGCGAGTCCCGTGGCAGACTTCACAAGCCACGTAAACATCTGGCAAGAAGTGCATCTCGATCTTGATAATCCCGTCACCTGAGCAGGCTTCGCAACGACCGCCCTTGACGTTGAAACTGAAACGGCCCTTCTTGTAGCCTCGAATCTTAGCTTCGTTTGTCTGAGCAAAGAGGTCTCGTATATCGTCAAAAACTCCCGTATAGGTAGCTGGGTTGGACCTCGGCGTCCGTCCGATTGGGCTCTGGTCAATGTCAATCAAGCGGTCTACATGCTCAATCCCTGTAATCGTCTTAAATTTACCAGGCTTGTCTGAATTACGGTTGAGTTTTTGAGCAATAGCTTTTTTGAGGATGCTGTTAATCAAGGTCGACTTCCCTGAACCTGACACCCCTGTCACTGCGATGAATTTTCCTAGCGGGAAGCGAGCAGTGATATTTTGCAAGTTGTTCTCACGCGCACCTGTCACTTCGATAAAACGACCATTTCCGGCACGGCGCTCTTCTGGTACTGGAATGGCACGTTTCCCTGATAAGTACTGGCCTGTGATAGACTTGCTGTTGCGAGCCACCTGCTTGGGTGTTCCTGCAGCGACAATCTCTCCACCAAAAACACCGGCACCCGGACCAACGTCAATCAGATAATCCGCCTCGCGCATGGTATCTTCGTCATGTTCTACCACGATGAGAGTATTGCCCAAGTCACGCATCTTTTTCAGACTGGCAATCAGGCGGTCATTATCCCTCTGATGAAGACCAATTGACGGCTCATCCAGGATATAGAGGACACCTGATAGATTGGACCCAATCTGAGTCGCCAAGCGAATTCGCTGACTCTCCCCACCTGAAAGGGTTCCTGCCGAACGCGACAGAGTCAGATAGTTGAGTCCCACATTATTGAGGAAGGTCAAACGATCCTTGATTTCCTTGAGAATAGGACGGGCAATGATGGCTTCATTTTCAGACAAGGTCAGCTGGCTCACCAAAGCCAAGTGGTCTGCGATAGACAGGTCTGAGATTTCACCGATATGTGGTCCTTGCTCCCCACCCACACGGACAGACAAGGCCTGGTCATTGAGACGGTAGCCATGGCAAGTTCCGCAGGTTAGTTCATTCATGTAGAGGCGCATCTGGGTGCGTGTGTAATCACTGTTAGTCTCATGGTAACGACGCTTGATATTATTGACAACCCCCTCAAAAGGAATGTCAATATCGCGCACACCGCCAAATTCATTTTCATAGTGAAAATGGAATTCCTTGCCATCTGAGCCGTAAAGAATCAAGTTTTTATCTTCTTCTGACAAGTCCTCAAAGGGCTTATCCATGTCCACTCCAAAGGCTGTCATGGCCTGCTCTAGCATGTTTGGATAGTAGTTGGATGAGATAGGATTCCAAGGTGCTAGGGCACCCTCACGCAAGGTTTTGCTGGCATCAGGAACCACCAAATCAGTATCCACCTCCAGCTTGATGCCCAAACCGTCACACTCGCTACAAGAGCCAAAAGGAGCATTGAAGGAGAAGAGTCGAGGCTCTAACTCTGGTACAGTAAAACCACAAACTGGGCAAGAATAATGCTCAGAGAAGAGCAATTCAGAATCGTCCATGGTGTCGATAATCACATAGCCTTCTGCGATACGAAGGGCAGCCTCAATGGAGTCAAAGAGACGGCTACGGATACCCTCCTTGATAACAATACGGTCGACCACAACATCGATATTGTGTTGCTTGCTCTTAGACAGCTCTGGCACTTCAGTCACATCATAGACCTCCCCATCTACTCGGACGCGGACATAGCCGTCTTTCTGAACCTTTTCAATGACGCTCTTGTGTTGCCCTTTTTTCTTACGAATGATAGGAGCTAAAATTTGCAAACGCTGACGTTCAGGCAACTCCAAGACCTTATCCACGATTTGCTCTACAGAAGAGGCCTTGATGGCCCCGTGCCCGTTGATACAGTAAGGCGTCCCCACACGTGCGTAGAGGAGACGCAGATAATCATTGATTTCAGTCGTCGTTCCCACGGTCGAACGAGGATTTTTGCTAGTTGTTTTTTGGTCAATGGAAATAGCCGGGCTAAGGCCATCAATGGCATCCACATCTGGTTTTTCCATATTGCCCAAAAACTGGCGAGCATAAGCTGATAGACTCTCTACATAGCGACGTTGGCCCTCAGCATAGAGGGTATCAAAGGCCAGACTGGATTTCCCAGACCCTGACAAACCAGTCACAACAACCAGCTTGTCTCGCGGAATCTCCACATCAATATTTTTTAAATTATGGGCACGTGCCCCATGAATCACAATTTTATCTTGCATCTTTGTTCTTTCTAGTCCATTATTGCTTTCCATTATACCAAAAAATGTGAAATTCTATTACCCAAAAAGCTGTTTTTATAGTATAATAGTACGGTGCAAAAAATGAATCACTGAATAGTAGGAAAGGATAGGGGATATGAAACAAGTTTTTCTCTCAACACCAACTGAATTTAAAGAGATCGACACGCTTGAACCGGGTACTTGGATCAACCTCGTCAATCCTACACAAAATGAATCATTGGAAATCGCCAACGCCTTCGATATCGACATCACCGACCTCCGAGCACCGCTCGATGCGGAAGAAATGTCCCGTATTACCATCGAAGATGAGTACACTTTGATCATCGTGGACGTTCCCATCACAGAGGAAAGAAACAATCGCACCTACTACGTAACGATTCCGCTAGGGATTATCATCACCGAGGAAACCATTATCACTACCTGCTTGGAAGCCCTCCCAGTTCTCGATGTCTTTATCAACCGTAGACTGCGTAACTTTTACACCTTCATGCGTTCACGTTTTATCTTCCAGATTCTCTATCGCAACGCAGAGCTTTACCTGACTGCCCTTCGTTCGATTGACCGTAAGAGCGAACAAATCGAAAGTCAACTTCACAAATCCACTCGAAACGAAGAACTGATCGAGCTCATGGAATTGGAAAAGACCATCGTCTATTTCAAGGCCTCACTTAAGACGAACGAGCGCGTGATTAAGAAATTGACTAGCGCAACTAGCAATATCAAGAAATACCTAGAGGACCAAGATCTGCTCGAAGACACCCTGATTGAAACCCAACAGGCCATCGAGATGGCAGATATCTATGGAAACGTCCTTCACTCTATGACAGAGACCTTTGCCTCTATCATTTCCAACAACCAGAACAACATCATGAAGACCCTGGCTCTCGTGACCATCGTCATGTCTATCCCAACTATGATCTTCTCTGCCTATGGGATGAACTTTAAGGATAATGAAATCCCACTTAATGGCGAGCCCCACGCCTTCTGGTTAATCGTCTTTATCGCCTTTGCTATGAGTGTCTCGCTCACTCTCTATCTCATCCATAAAAAATGGTTCTAAGAGGAATCCCTATGTCTCAGATTGATTTACAAAAATTAACCAAGAAAAACCAAGAGTTTATCCACATCGCTACCCAACAATTCATCAAAGATGGTAAAACAGACGCTGAAATCAAGGCTGTCTTTGAGGAAGTCATTCCCCAAATCCTTGAAGAGCAAGCCAAAGGAACGACAGCTCGTTCCCTCTACGGGGCCCCAACCCACTGGGCTCATAGTTTCACTGTCAAGGAGCAATACGAAAAAGAGCATCCAAAAGAAAATGACGATCCAAAACTCATGATTATGGACTCAGCCCTTTTCATCACCAGCCTCTTTGCATTGATTAGCGCTCTAACTACCTTCTTCTCTACAGATCAAGCTATTGGTTATGGGTTGATTACCCTCTTGTTGGTTGGGCTTGTTGGAGGGGTGGCCTTCTACTTGATGTACTACTTTGTCTACCAGTATTATGGACCAAACACAGATCGTAGCCAGCGCCCTCCTTTCTGGAAATCAATCCTCGTCATCCTCGCTGCTATGCTTCTCTGGTTGGCTGTCTTCTTCGCAACAAGCTTCCTTCCAGCAGCTCTCAATCCAATCCTTGCTCCACTGCCTTTGGCTGTCCTAGGAGCAGCCCTTCTCGCTCTTCGCTTCTATCTCAAGAAACGCTTCAATATCCGAAGCGCAAGCGCGGGCCCATCACGTTATTAAGAAAAGTGAAAAGCTATGGCATATAGTCAATCTTTAGCTCAGCAGATTCGAAAAATCCTAGCACTCAAACTTCCTCCCCAAATTTTTGAAGAAGAGCTAGAAGAAAAGAAACTGTTTGGTGGCCTGGCCTTTATGATTCGTGGGAAAATGGTTCTTACAGTCAGTTCCAGAAAGAACGAGCTGGTTATGGTGAGAATAGGCAAAGAAACGGAAAAGCAAGTTCTACCCCGAACAGGAGCCCATACTACATTGATGAGAGGGCGACCTTATCATGGCTATATAGACCTAGATATCGAAGGTCAAAAAGAACTGCCTTACTGGATTGATTTAGCCCTCTCCTATAATCAAGAGTTGACCAAGTAACTCATATCCAGCGAGATTAGAAAAACGAAAAGCAACTGCACAGGCGGTTGCTTTTTCACTTGCTTTCTTGAGATTCAATAGCACTTCTGAGTCTCATTCTTGTAGTTTTCTCTCATCTTTTGTGATAGAATAGGCTCATACTCAATGAAAATCAAAGAGCAAACTAGGAAGCTAGCCGCAGGCTGTACTTGAGTACGGCAAGGCAAAGCTGACGTGGTTTGAATTTGATTTTCGAAGAGTATCAATCTATTTCTAGGAGGATGAGATATAGTTTCTACTATTGGTATTGTTAGTTTGTCTAGCGGTGTTATTGGAGAGGATTTTGTCAAACACGAAGTCGATTTGGGTCTCCAACGTCTCAAAGATTTGGGACTCAATCCTGTCTTTTTGCCCCATTCGCTAAAAGGGTTAGACTTTATCAAGGACCATCCGGAGGCACGTGCAGAGGATTTGATGCAGGCCTTTTCGGACGATAGCATCGACATGATCCTCTGTGCCATTGGTGGAGACGATACCTATCGTTTGTTGCCCTACCTTTTTGAGAACGACCAACTCCAAAAGGTTATCAAGCCAAAGATTTTTCTTGGCTTCTCGGATACCACTATGAACCACCTTATGTTGCATAAACTAGGGATCAAGACTTTTTATGGGCAATCCTTTCTAGCAGATATTTGTGAATTGGACAAGGAGATGTTGCCCTATAGCCTCCACTACTTTAAAGAACTGATCGAGACTGGAAGAATCTCAGAAATCCGCCCTAGCGACCTTTGGTATGAGGAACGGACTGACTTTAGTCCCAATGCTCTGGGAACAGCTCGTATCAGCCATGTAAATACAGGTTTTGACTTGTTACAAGGAAATACCCAGTTTGAGGGAGAAATTCTCGGCGGTTGCCTTGAATCTCTCTATGATATCTTTGACAACTCTCGATACGCAGACAGCACGGAGCTCTGCCAAAAATACAAACTCTTCCCTGACTTATCCGACTGGGAAGGAAAGATTCTCTTGTTAGAAACAAGCGAAGAAAAGCCTGAGCCGGAGAACTTCAAAACAATGTTGCAGGCTTTGAAAGAAACTGGAGTATTTGAGGTCATCAGTGGACTCTTGGTCGGAAAACCTATGGATGAAACCTTCTATGACGACTATAAAGAGGCACTAATGAGCATCGTTGACAGCAATATCCCAATTGTCTATAATCTGAATGTCGGCCACGCAACTCCAAGAGCTATTGTTCCCTTTGGGGTACATGCTCATGTAGATGCACAGGAACAAGTCATTCGCTTTGACTATAACAAAAAATAAACAATTTCTCCATTTTTGTGCTTTGGTATTGATTTTCGTTACAATTTGTGTCTGAATTTATTGCATTTTGCTTATTTCTATGATATCCTTTTAAAGGAGGTGTATATGACTAAACAAAAAATAAATCAAATTGTCGGTTCAATCGGGGCCTTTATCGGGATTATTGTATTTATCGCCTACATCCCACAAATTTTTGCCAATTTACAAGGCAACAAAGCTCAACCATTCCAGCCTTTATCCGCAGCAGTATCTTGTTTAATTTGGGTTATTTACGGGTGGACAAAAGAACCTAAGAAGGATTGGATACTAATTATTCCAAACTCAGCTGGCGTTGTCTTAGGTGGACTGACATTTCTTACTGCACTATAAAAGTTACTAGCATATAATCAAAAAGCTGAGAAACTCTTCTCAGCTTTTTCTATATTCTCAGATAATTAGACGCCTGCACTCACTTATTTCCGCTTTTCCACTCACAATCATTCTCGTGGTCGTCAATCAGACCTGCCGCTTGTAGAAAAGCTAAAACTGCGACTGGACCTGTGAACTTGAAGCCTCGTTTTTTGAGATCTTGAGATAACTTTTCAGACAAGGCTGTTTTAGCAGGTGCTAGGTGATAGTCAGGAACATCATTCACGATCGTTTTTCCCTCAACAAAGGACCAGAGATAAGCGTCAAAAGAGCCAAAGGTTTTCTGGACTTGTAAAAATGCTTGGGCGTTGGCACGCGTCGCAAAGAGCTTGGCACGATTTCGGATGATGGCTGGATTCTCTAACAAGGCTTCCAACTCCCCATCTGCCATCTCCGCGACCGCCTGAATTTGATATCCATGAAATGCTTCTCGGAAAGCTTGGCGTTTGTTTAGTACCGTTTCCCAAGATAGACCAGCCTGATAGGTTTCCATGCACAATAACTCAAACAATGCTTGGTCATCATGGAGGGGGTAGCCCCACTCCTCATCATGATAGGCTACATATAAAGGGTTGTTCATTTTAACCCAACCACAGCGTTTTGGCATACTCTTCTCCTATTTTACCAACATCTTAAGGGCCGACTTGATATAGTTCTCAGCTGTATCTGTCGTTCCTTCAAAGAATTTCTTGATTTTCTTAAGCTCGGTTGCCTTGTAGCCCAGTGCCAACATGGCTTCCATAGCTTCTTCCAGTTCTTGGTTTTCAGCGCTGGTTTGCACTGCCACCTTGGCAGGAAGGTCATCGCTAGCCACAACTACCTTACCTTCCAAGTCTAGCACCATCTGTTGGGCTGTTTTCTTGCCAATTTTAGGGAACTTAGTCAAGTAGGTAATGTTCTTAGTCTCGATTGCTTGAACCAAGCCAGCATTGTCATCGGCTGCGATAATAGCAAGAGCTGATACAGGTCCAATACCTGAGACCGAAATCAGACTGAGGAAGAGTTTTTTCTCATCTTCTGAGCGAAAGCCATAGAGCAGATGCGCGTCCTCACGGACAACTTGGTGCACATAAATCTGGGTCTCTTGATTAACCTGACCTGAGTAAGCATAGGGATTGGCTACATGCAAGATATAACCAATACCATTCGCTTCTAGGACAATGTATTTAGCAGTGATTTTGGTAATGATTCCTTTTAGATATTCGTACATAATTTTTCTCCATTATTTTGCCTATCTAGTATACCATATTTCCTTAAGACAAACTGCAACAAAAGGTGCAACCTCTGGTTGACAAATAGTACAGGAGATTGTATTCTCATTATAAGTAAAAATTGTTAGGATAGAGGTAGAAAAAGGAGGATAGAATCATGAAACTCGCAGAAAAACTATTTGAGCTCAGAAAGGAAAAAGGTTGGTCCCAGGAAAAGCTAGCAGAACAAATCAATGTTTCTCGGCAAAGCATCTCCAAATGGGAATCTGGACAAGTCCTTCCTGAAATCGAAAAAATCATTGAATTAAGCAAGATTTTCCAAGTGACAACTGACTATCTACTACTGGATGAAAATTCTGAAAAAGGTTACACAGCAGTGGTCTTGGAAGAAGACAAGGCCAAATACTATAAAGAGGTTAAATCCTTTGGTCTCTGGCAAGTGATTTATATTTTCGTATTGGCTCTGGCTATCTATCTCTTTTTAGCCGGTTCTAGTTTCCCAGCCGAATTCACTGCCTGGATTTGGCTGATCTTCATTCTCTTGATTGCTTCAGCAATTGCGATCAACAAGGCTCTCAAAACCAAACAACGTTATCTTGATAAGGTGATTGGTCTTAAGAATCCTTCTGACAAAGATGACTCTAGAAAACCTTGAATCACCTAATTCCGTTTTCGCAATATTTTTTAGAACTGGTCTTGTCAAGCAAGTGTAAACTTCGTGTCAAGTTACCCATGTCCAATCAAGTTCCCACCTTAGAAAAACTAAAAAGCCTTGTTCAAAAGGAACAAAGGCTTTTTGTGTTCTTAATATTTCCCCAACTCACGAAGACTCGTATGATTTTCCTGAATGCGTCGGAACATTTTTTCCATATCTGACTTGGTAAAATGCACCAAAACGGGACGTCCGTGTGGACAGTTATATGGATTGTCACATTGAGAAAGCTGATAAAGTAGCTGTCTAGCTGAGTGGTCGTCGATACGATGGTTGGCCTTGATAGACCGCTTGCAGGACATCATGATGGCTAGCTCTGCTCGGTATTTTTTGATAGAAACTTCCTTGGTCAAGAGCAGCATGTCGCACATTTCATAGATACCAGACTCGATTTCTTCTTCTGCCATCCAAATAGGATGTTCACGCAGGATAAATTGATTTTCTCCGTACTCTGCTAGAAAGACGCCCACTTCCTCTAAAAGTGCCATTCTTTCCCTGAGACGAAGCGCATCATCTGCTGGGAATTCAAAGATGTAGGGCACTAGGAGTTGCTGCTGGCTTTGGTCAACATTGCCAATGCTTTCACGGTATTCCTCGTACTTAACTCGTTCCTGAGCCGCGTGCTGGTCTATGATGTAGAGTCCATCTCGCCCCTGGGCAAAGAGATAGGTCCCGTGCATCTGTCCGAAAAACTCCAACTCTGGGAAGCTGGATGATTCTTCTCTCTCCAGCTTGTCATAAGCCTTATCAAGACTGGCTAAGTCTAACTCTGGATGGTCTAGTTGGTCGTAGTTAGCAGGCTTTCTCTCTGCAAAATGCAGTTTTGCTGGCTTGGTTAGCTGGTCCAAGGTTTCCTTGGCAAACAGGGTTAGGTCCCTACCCTCCTCAGTTAATTCAACCTGATGATCAGCCACCTCAGCTTGACTAGGTCTAATTTCCTCTGTTTTTTCATAGTAAAGCGTATTTTCTTTGAGTGGGAGAATGGTCTGCTCTACCTTTTGACGATTGCGCACGGTCGACTTGGCAAGATTTTCTAAAGCATCAGGAATCAAGGCTTGTTCCTTGAGACTATTTGAAATAGCTTCTGAAACCAGCGCCATCAGTTCTCTTTCCTTAGAAATCCGCACTTCTTGTTTGGTTGGATGCACATTGACATCAGCTAGATAGGGGTCAATATGGATGTGAATGACAGCCAGTGGAAAACGCCCTACCATGAGCTTGCTTCCATAACCGTCAAGAATAGCACGGTTGAGTAGAAAGTTCTTGATATAACGGCCATTGATGAAGAGGCTGATATAGTTGCGATTAGCTCGAGTTAACTCAGGCAGAGACACAAAACCTGAAATTTCGAAATCTAAGTCAGAATTCTCAATTTCAATCATCTTCTTGGCACTCGCCAAACCATAAATCCCTGCGATGGCTTGACGCAGTTGACCAGTCCCTGCTGTCCGCGTCATTTCCTTGCCATCACTGATTAAACTAAAAGAAATCTCCGGATGGGCCAAGCCCAGACGGTTGACAATATCAATGATATGAGACAACTCCGCTTGCTGGCTCTTCATATACTTGAGACGGGCAGGCGTGTTGAAAAAGAGGTCCTCCACACAAACCTTGGTTCCTACAGGACTAGTCGCTGGGATGACTTCCTCAACTTCACCCCCACGCGCAACGAGCTTAGTCCCATGACTCGCACCATCCACCGCTGTCAACAGAGTCAAGACACTGACAGAAGCGATAGAGGGCAGGGCTTCACCACGAAAACCAAGCGTCCGAATCCGAAAGAGGTCTGCTTGATTTTTTATCTTACTGGTCGCATGTCGACGCAAGGCCAATTCCACCTCATCGTGAGCAATTCCATGACCATTATCGGTGATTTGGATTTTCTTGAGACCGGATTCCTCGATCTCAATGATAATCTGGCTAGAACCCGCGTCAATGGCATTTTCTACCAATTCTTTGACCACACTGGCAGGACGTTCAATGACCTCTCCTGCCGCGATCTGGTTTGCCAGCACCTCTGGCAATTCAATAATATGAGACATCTTTCAGCCCCTTTCTGTATCTATTTTCCTAGAAATTGATTAGTGCTATTATACCATATTTCAGATGTTACCAGAAAAAGCAAATACCACATAGACTCCAAATCTCTCCACATAGACAAAAGCTCTTGCCATGGGTCGTAAAATAGTGGTATACTCAATAAAAATCAAAGAGCAAACTAGAAAGCTAGGCGCAGACAGTACTTTAGTACGGGAAGACGACGCTGACGTGGTTTGAATTTGATTTTTGAAGAGTATTAATAAAGGTGTACAGGAAGTGAGATTAACCTTGTATAACTGAAAAGGAGGGAAATTTATGAAAGTAGAACTACAGATTAAGGAGACATACAAGGAGGAAAAGCTGATTGTCCAAGCACCTAAATCAACCGAGAAAGTCCAGAAAGTTATCGAGTTCGCTGAAAATCTTGACCAAAAAGAAACAATAAAAGGAAAGATTGATGATCAGGTCTATCTAGTTAAGATTGGTAAGATACAACGCTTCTATATCGAGAATCGCAAGGTTCTAGCAGAAACTGCATCTCAGACCTATACCATTGATTTGCGACTCTATCAGGTTCTTGAAATTCTGCCGACCACTTTTATCCAAATTTCCCAATCTGAAATCGTCAATATCGACTCTATCTCTCATCTCAAACTAACCCCCAACGGCCTGATCGAAATCTTTCTCAAAAACGAAAGCTTCACCTACTCTTCACGCCGTTACCTAAAAACCATCAAGGAGAAATTAGAACTATGAAAAAACAAATCTTTCACGATGCAGCCGCTGGTGTACTCATCGGCCTCATCCTCTCTATCCTCTTTTCACTCATTTATGCACCAAATACCTATGCCCCACTGAGCCCCGAGTCTCTGATCGGCCAAGTGATGGTGCAACATCAGGTTCACGGTGCTCTAGTCTTGCTCTACTGCATGATCATCTGGTCAGCTATCGGCGTTCTCTTTAGCTTTGGTGGTCGTTTATTCAGCCGTGACTGGAGCTTGCTCCGTGCCACACTTTCCCATTTCTTCCTCATGCTGGCTGGCTTTGTTCCACTAGCAACTCTGGCTGGTTGGTTCCCCTTCCACTGGACCTTCTATCTCCAGCTCATTCCAGAGTTTGCGATTGTCTACCTCATCATCTGGGCTATTCTCTATAAAAGAGAAGCTAAAAAAGTAGACCACATCAATCAACTTTTGGCCCATAAAAAGTAATAGAGAAAAACCCACTCACAAATGCATGAGTGGGCTCTTTTTATAACTTTTGTTTGAACTCAACTAAGACATTCATAGCCTGCATAGGTGTCATGTTGTACACATCCAGTTTAGCTAATTCTGCTAGGATAGGATGTTCTTCAGGCGCATCAAAGAGTGACATCTGTTCTGTGACAGCACTTGTTTGTCTCATCGGAGCAGGACTTTCTCCCCCTTGACTCTCCAGTTGAGTCAATATCTTATCCGCCCTTGCTAAAAGTTCTGCTGGTAAACCAGCGATCTTAGCAACATGGATACCGTAGGATTTGTCAGCTGGACCTGGTTCAATCTTGTGAAGGAAGGTCACCTGCCCACCCTGCTCCAAGGTTGCCACGTGAACATTGACCAAGTGTTCCAAGCTAGACTCCAGACTAGTCAACTCATGGTAATGGGTGGCAAAGAGGGTCTTGGCTCCGATATGTTCATGAATGTATTCGATGATGGACTGGGCAAGAGCCATCCCATCATAAGTCGCAGTTCCTCGACCTAACTCATCAAAGAGAATCAAGGAATTCTTGGTCGCATGCGAAATGGCATTGTTAGCCTCCATCATCTCCACCATGAAGGTTGATTGACCTGAAACCAAGTCATCTGCTGCTCCGATACGGGTAAAGATAGCATCGAAAATCGGCAAATGGGCGCTTTCTGCCGGCACATAAGAACCCAGCTGGGCCATAACCGCTGTCATAGCTAACTGGCGCATGTAGGTAGACTTCCCGCTCATGTTGGGCCCTGTAATCAATTGAATGCTGGTATCTTCTGACATCTGGATGCTGTTTGGAATATAGGTCTGAGCCCCCATGACCTTTTCGACGACAGCATGACGCCCTTGCTGGATATCGATTTGTGAGTCGTCACCGAACTCAGGTCGAATCAAATGCTGGGTTTCAGCCACAACTGCGAGACTTTGCAAGACATCAACTGTGGCAATCCCTTGGGCTAGAGCCTGCAAACGCTGGATGTACTTGCTGACTTCCTCACGGATACGCATAAAGATTTCATATTCTAGGTTGGCTGACTTCTCACGCGCCTCCAGCATATCCCCCTCGATACGGGCTAACTCCTCTGTCCCAAAGCGTTCCGAGTTTTTCAGCGTTGCCTTACGGAAAAAGTGGGCTGGCACATTTCCCAGTTGCGAATTGGTCACATGGAAATAGTAGCCATCCTTTTTATTGTAATCAATCTTAAGCGTGCTGATGCCAGAGTTTTCTCGCTCCTTAGCCTCAATCTCAGCAATCCAGCTAGTCCCTTCTCTCAGTACTCGACGGTACTTGTCTAAGGTCTCATCAAATCCCGTACGGATAATGCCACCTTCCGTAATCACGTGAGGAGCTTCAGGAGCAATGGCAGCACTAATCAAACTCTCCAACTCAGGAATGGCATCCAACTGTGCGATAAGATAGCCCAGAGCAGGCTGCTCCATGCCTTCTAAAATCGCACGAATCCGTGGCACACTAGATAAGGTGGTCGCCAATTGCAAGAGATCCTTGGGATTGGTCTTGCCAAAAGAAACCCGACTAGCCAAACGTTCGATATCATAAACACCCTTGAGACTGTCCGTTAAATCACTACGCTCAAAGAAGTGGTCAAGAAAGACCTGCACCACCTCTTGACGTTGGACGATTCGCTCCTTATCAATCAAAGGACGATGAATCCAAGACCGCAACAGCCGCATTCCCATAGCTGTTTTGGTTTCATCCAAAAGCCAGAAAAGACTGCCTTGCTTCTTACCTGAACGGGCATTCTCAACCAAATCCAGACTAGCCTTGGTCGCATAGTCCATCTGTAAGAAATCTTTGATTTCATAGCGGATAACTGGTTTGAGATGGTGCAATTCCCGCATTTGGGTCCGGTGAACATACTGGAGGAGCTTACTAGCTGCCGCTTGCTCCACAGCTGCCAAACGTGAATCTAGTAAATGAATATCCTCAAAGCCTTCCTTCTCATAAGAAAGCACCAGATTCATCTGACGGCTGAGGATTTGTTCTTCTTCCTCAGACAAGTCATAACCCAGCACCACTTCTCGAGCCTTGAGATTGCGAATTTCCCCACAAACCAACGTGAAATCCAATAGCCCCGTCACATAGAAATCACCTGTCACCAGATCCATATAAGCCAGACCAAATTGATTGCCATCACGATCTAAGGCAACCAAGAAATTATTCTGACTATCCGGCTTACTGCTATCAACGACCGTTCCAGGTGTGATGACCTGGACCACCTCTCGCTTAACAACACCAATCGCTTGTTTGGGATCTTCCATCTGTTCTGCAATGGCAACTTTATAGCCCTGCTCAATCAGAACATCGATATACTGTTGGGCAGAATGATAGGGGACGCCCGCCATGGGTATCGGATTTTCTGCATTTTTATTCCGACTCGTTAAGGAAATTTCTAAAATCTGTGCTGCATTAATTGCATCTTCATAGAACAACTCGTAAAAATCACCCATTCGAAAAAGCAAAAAAGCATCTGGGTATTGTTTCTTAATATCCACATACTGTTGCATGCCGGGTGATAGCTTTTCTGTTGCCATTTTCCGTCTCTCCTTGCTAAAAATAAGGTCTTGAGAGCAACTCCCAAGACCTTATTTATCTTTCATCAAATCTAGCAAACGATCTTCCATCAGCTTGGCAACGTGCTGGTCTCGACAAATAACCAATAAGGTATTAGCACCAGCAACCGTTCCTAAAATCCATTCATCCTTGTTTGCATCTACAATGTTTGCTAAGACTGCAGCTTCCCCAAGTTTAGTATGAAGTACCAAGGTGAACTCTGCTCTTGCAACTCCTTCTAAATGATGAGACAAAAACTCAACTAAATCAATCTTATCTGTCTCATTTGCTAGTACATAATACACCATATCATTTTTCTTAACCTTGGTCAAGCCGATTTCACGCAAATCACGTGACAAAGTCGTTTGTGTCACATAAACATTACGAGCTTCTAAACGATCTTGAATCTCTTTTTGTGTCCCAAGTTTTTCTTCGGTGATCATCTTTTTAATCAATTGATGCCGTTCTCTTTTTCTCATATTATCCTCTTAAGTGAATATTTATAACAAGTTTTACATTTATTTTATAACTATATTATACCAAAAAAACTAGATAATTCAAAAAAATTCTTTTCTTTCTCAAAAAATGTAGTAAATTGTGTTAAAATAGTAAAAAAGCCCAAAAGGAGCCCTTATGAATACAAAAGAATTGATTGCTAGTGAGTTGGCTAGCGTCATTGATAGCCTGGATCAAGAGGCTATTTTAAATTTACTGGAAACACCTAAAAATTCAGAAATGGGAGACATCGCCTTCCCTGCCTTTTCTCTAGCAAAAGTCGAGCGTAAAGCGCCGCAAATGATTGCAGCAGGTATTGCTGAAAAAATCAATAGTCAAGCCTTTGAAAAGGTTGTTGCAACAGGACCTTACGTCAACTTTTTCCTTGATAAATCTGTTATTTCGGCTCAGGTATTACAGAATGTCATCACTGAAAAAGAACACTATGCCGACCAAACCATTGGCAAGCAAGAAAATGTCGTCATCGACATGTCTAGTCCCAATATCGCAAAACCATTCTCTATTGGGCACTTGCGTTCAACGGTTATCGGAGATAGCTTGTCACATATTTTCCAAAAAATCGGTTATCAAACGGTCAAGGTCAACCATTTGGGAGACTGGGGCAAACAGTTTGGAATGCTGATCGTTGCCTACAAGAAATGGGGAAATGAGGAAGCCGTTAAAGCGCATCCAATCGATGAACTTCTTAAACTCTACGTTCGCATCAATGCTGAAGCTGAAAAAGACCCTAGCTTGGATGAAGAAGCACGCGAATGGTTCCGCAAACTGGAAAATGGAGATGAGGAAGCCCTCGCTCTCTGGCAATGGTTCCGTGATGAAAGTTTAGTGGAATTCAACCGCCTTTACAATGAATTGCAAGTTGATTTTGATAGCTACAACGGAGAAGCCTTCTACAATGATAAGATGGATGCTGTTGTAGACATTCTCGCTGAAAAAGGACTTCTTGTTGAGTCAGAGGGAGCCCAAGTTGTCAATCTTGAGAAATATGGAATTGAACATCCAGCCCTTATCAAAAAATCTGATGGTGCAACTCTCTATATCACACGTGACTTGGCTGCAGCCCTCTACCGTAAAAACGAATACCAATTTGCAAAATCCATCTATGTTGTTGGTCAAGAGCAATCTGCCCACTTCAAACAACTCAAGGCAGTACTACAAGAGATGGGCTACGATTGGAGCCAAGACATTGTCCATGTTCCGTTTGGATTGGTAACAAAAGAAGGGAAAAAACTTTCTACTCGTAAAGGAAATGTCATCTTGCTAGAACCGACTATCGCTGAGGCTGTTAGTCGTGCCAAGGCCCAAATCGAAGCGAAAAATCCTGAGTTAGAAAATAAAAACCAAGTTGCCCACGCTGTTGGAGTTGGGGCTATCAAGTTCTATGATCTTAAGACCGACCGTACAAATGGATATGACTTCGACCTTGAAGCTATGGTATCCTTTGAAGGGGAAACTGGACCTTACGTTCAATACGCCTACGCTCGTATCCAATCTATCTTGCGCAAAGCCGATTTCAAACCAGATGCAGCTGGCAACTACAGCTTGAATGATGCTGAAAGCTGGGAAATCATTAAACTACTCCAAGACTTCCCACGTATTATCAATCGTGCAGCAGATAACTTTGAACCTTCTATCATTGCGAAATTTGCGATTAGTTTGGCTCAAGCATTTAACAAATATTATGCACATACACGTATCCTAGATGAAAGTCCTGAGCGCGACAGTCGTCTGGCCCTCAGCTACGCAACCGCAGTGGTCCTCAAAGAAGCTCTTCGTTTGCTCGGAGTAGAAGCGCCGGAGAAGATGTAAATCGCCAAAGTTACTTGATTGCGGAGCAATCTAAGTAACTAACGCCAAATCCTATTTGGACTTTGGCTAGGAGCTTCACTAGTAAAGAAAGATAAATATTGTCGATTTATGTTTCTTTACGTCGTAACCAGAGATAATTGCCTAAACGCTTCACTAATTCACCTAACCAAATAATATCGATTTGGTTAGGCTCATGTCGTAATCTTTTAAATTACTTGAAAGCAATCTGAAAGATTGAGGCAAAATAACATTTATATTTTATTCGGCCTTGTAGCTGTTTAATGAAACAATTTATTCACTTATACTATTTCTTTATCACACTGGGAGATTTCCTATGAGCCAATATGCTTATATCCTCGTTGTACTTAGCTTGGTTTTCCTTTTTCTGCTCAATAAGTACGAGAAGGAAAGACTTCAAAGACTCTACCAAGAGCAACTCTTGAAGGACGAGACATTTAGGTCTGACATCAAAGAGAAAATTCACACGACTGAAAATATCAATGATGTCATTGCACATATCAATAAAACTTACCGTCTGGGAATGTTGCTCTCAAAAGACGTCACAGATCAATTGAAATAATCAAAATCCGAGAAGCTTTCTTCTCGGATTTTTTAGTCTTAACCATATTCTCCTTGGAGAAATTTCATTAATGCATGTAAAGTTTTCTGTGATTTTCTGTATTTTTTCAAAATGTTCTTGCATTTCTTTTAAGTTTTTTGTAGAATAGTAGCTATCTATTCAGATTATTCTGAAAATTCAAAAATAGGAGTGTTTATTATGTCACAAGTTACGTTATCAAACCAGTCAACCTGGGCAAGCAAGATGAAAGCAATGGGACCCGGGATCCTAATGGCTTCCGCTGCAGTCGGAGGTTCTCACATCGTATCCTCCACTCAAGCCGGTGGTTCTTATGGTTGGTCACTACTCCTCTTGGTTATCTTGGCCAATGTTTTTAAATATCCATTTTTCCGTTTTGGTGCCGAATATACTGCCGACACTGGTAAAACCTTGGTCGAAGGCTACGCCGAAAAAGGGAGACTCTATCTCTGGATTTTCTTTGTCCTCAATGTCTTCTCTGCTATGGTCAACACAGCTGGAGTCGCTATCCTTTGCTCAGCCATCATCGCTAGCGCTTTTCCAATGATTGGTCTTAGCATCACTCAATGGTCCCTTATCCTTGTTGCAGTCATTTGGGCCATGCTACTCTTTGGTGGCTACAAACTATTGGATGGTATGGCAAAATGGATCATGTCCGCTTTGACCATTGCAACAGTTCTTGCAGTTATCATTGCAGCAATTAAGCATCCAGAATACAGCTCTGATTTTGTCGAAAAGACACCTTGGCAAATGGCGGCACTCCCTTTTATCGTTTCCCTCTTAGGATGGATGCCTGCCCCTATTGAAATTTCAGCCATCAATTCACTCTGGTCTGCTGAAAAGAAAAAGACTGTCAACTTTAATACAGAGGACGCCCTTTTCGACTTTAACGTTGGTTACATTGGAACTGCTATCCTAGCTGTATTCTTCGTGGCACTAGGAGCGCTTATTCAGTATCCTACAGGACAAGCAGTTGAAGCCGCTTCAGCCAAGTACATTTCTCAGTTTGTGGGTATGTATGCCTCTGTTCTTGGAGAATGGTCTCGTTATTTGATTACCTTTATCGCCTTTCTCTGTATCTTTGGAACGGTCATCACCGTTATCGATGGCTACTCTCGTGTCAATCAGGAATCGCTACGACTCTTGATTCGTCAAAAAGAGGATACTCGCAAATCTTTGAACATCTGGATGACCATTACCGCTATCATTGGTATCGTAATTATTAAATTCTTTGCTGGTCAAGTTTCCACCATGCTTCGCTTTGCCATGATTGGTTCTTTCCTGACCACACCATTCTTCGCTCTTTTGAACTATGTATTGGTGACACGTGAGAATAAAAATCTTCCTTCTTGGCTAAAACTCCTCGCTATCGCAGGATTGATTTTCCTCTTTGGCTTTGCTATTTTCTTTATCTATGCACTTGCCATCGGAAAAGCAGGATAGTTTATAAAATGGCACCCTTACAGGGTGCTTTTTGCATACTCAAAAGCAGTTGAAAATCTCAACTGCCCCTCAGTACTACTTTATTTTTCTGTTTCTAACTCATACAAATCTGCAATGATTGCTGCGACCTTTTTAATATCTCCCAGCATACCACGCATTTCAAAATCTGCTAAGACCGGGAAGCCAAAGCGCTGGCTATACTGCTTGGCTGTCAGGCAGTATTGATTGTTAAAATTGCGATTACCAGATCCCACTACCCCAAAACACTTACTAGCATTGTCTCCATAGGCAATAAAGTCGCCCACTGGAGTCGTTAGAATCTCAACATCGCCGTTATCGACACCATTTCCACCTTCCAGATAGGTCGGCAAGAAAGCGACATAGGGATGTTCCATTTCAAAGAATTCTTGGCCTTCCTTGACCAAATCCTTGATATGGATTTTTTGGACCTCAATTCCCTCATACTGAGACAAGAGATAGTCCTTGAGTCGGGTTACAAAACTCTCTGTATTCCCACTCAGACTGATATACACTAGGGATATTTTTTTCATGTTGACCTCGATTTTTTGTTTACGATTTAAAAAGAACTACCAAGATTGTAACTTGATAGTTCTTTTTTGTCAATACTTAGGCAACTTCTTCTGCTTCGACTTCTTCGGCCAAATCTTTTTGTTGGCGCCACATCTTGTAAAAGACCAAGGCTAAAAAGAGGACATTGATAATGATGAACAAAATATTCGTTCCTTGTGCTAGTGCTCCCATTCCTAGGCCGAGGGTAGAATCTTTGATTAATTGAACCGCATCTTGAACATTCATATAGCTATAAACCAAACCAACAATCGCTAGTAGAACATAGCCGATATAAGCATAGTTTGCGAATTGCACATTTTTACGTACTAGAAATACAAAGGCTACTACAACTAAAATTGCAGATAAAACAATAAACAACGTATTAAAAATAGAGTGCGATGACGCGTAAGTATAGTTGACTGTGTCTTCTAATTGCTGGGCAGTAAGCGTCCCGCTATTCGCCAGGCTAGCACGAAGCACATCTTTACTTGGCAATGGACTCAAGATTCCAAATAATGACATAGATGAAATGAGGGCTGATAGGACTAACAAAACCCAAAGATAAATAGGATTCTTTTTCATGTTTTCCTCCATAAGATATTTTGAACATTATAGCATTTTTTGTACAGGAATACAACTTTTACAAGCTGGTTTCAACTTGTTTCCGATAAGCTTTCGGTGATTTTCCGCACAATTTACGGAAAACCTTGTAGAAATATCCAACATTACTGTAGCCAACTGCATAGCAAATATCTTCGATGCTATCACTGGTCGAAAGCAAGAGCTGCTGCGCCGCCTTAATTCGCTGTTTATTGAGCAATTCCGCAAAGGTTGAGTTGGTTTCTCTCTTGATTAGCTGACCGAGATAGACAGGATTGATAAAGAGATCCTTGCTGATATCCTTAAGCGAGAGCTCTTTCTGATAATCACGCCCAATCACCTCCAAAACGCTCACTACATTTTCATTCATACGATACTGGCCAAAGAACTTGGTCAAGGTCTCTTTGATATAGGCGACCAATTCTTCAAAGGAGTTAATGGCATGGATAGCTTTTACAATCTCGGTCATATCATCTGCTTTTAGGTGTTCAAACAAATGAAAGACATCCATGACAAACTGGGTGAAGAGCTGCTTCGTGATGGCCACGCGCGGGGTATTTTCCAAGACGACCTTCTCTAGCAGGGTTAATTCTTCGATGATTTGATTGATATTCCCTTGGATAATCACCCGATAAATCGGCTCGTAATAGGCAAACAAACTCTCGGATTTTTCTAGATTGACTGAACCGTAGAAGAGGGCTTTTTCAGCGTTGATCTTCCAATTCTCAAAGGACTGCTGGTAGGGTGCTTCAAATGGTGTCACGATGATGCCATCGAGCGGTTGATCAGAGATGAAAATCTGCCAGTCTTGCCCCAAAACATAGTAAGGAATGGTAAAAGAACCCTGCTTTTCCTTGGATAGACCAATCCACCAGCTGTCTTTACCTGACAGGTAGTTCGTAAATCCTGTCTCATCCAATTCTTGACTGAGGGTCTGACTTTGTTCCACCTTTTCCTGAAGCTGCTGCGCAATCTTTTCTAATAAATGGCCCAACTCCACCTTGTCTACTGGTTTGACCAGATAATCCACGACACTAAGGTTCATGGCTTTTTTAACGTACTCAAACTCCTGATAACCAGACAGCAAGATATAATAGGTATCTGGAAGTAGCTCTTTCATTTCCCTAATCATCTCAAGTCCGGTCTTATCTGGCATGTTGACATCGGAAATCACCACATCTACTGGATTTCCCTTGACGTAGTCCAAAGCATCATCTGCGTGATTAGCAGTTGCGACGACTTGCATATCCCATTTTTCAAAGGGGATTAATCGCTTGAGCCCCTCTGTCACCATGTACTCATCGTCTACTAATAAAACTTTATACATTTCTACCCTTTCTATTCATCCTGGATAGTGATATGGTAACGAACACCTTCTTGTTCAGCTGACTCTACACTGATTTGGTAGCGATCCCCAAAGTAGAGAACAAAGCGTTCGTGTACATTTACTATTCCAATTGATTGCTGCTCCCCACTATAGCTTGCCTCGTGTTCAAAACTTCGTTGAGTTAATTTTTCTTGCAAGCTAGCTAGTTTCTCAGCGGGCATTCCTCGACCATTATCTACTACTAGGATTTCAACGAATCCTTGGCCTTTCAAGGCTTTGATACTGATGACATTATCTGTTCTGCGATGATCAACACCATGGGCAAAGTAGTTTTCTACTAATGGTTGGAGTGTAAATTTTGGAATCCTCATTTCTTCCAATTCTGGTGCAATCTTGAAACCATAGGCAATGGATTTAGGATAACGCACCATACAGAGATAGCTATATTTTCGGCAAAATTCCAACTCCTGCTTCAACGTGGTTTCCCGCTCGTCGGAGATATTGTTGCGTAACAAGCTACTAAATTCATAGATAATATCTGCCAGTTCATCCTGACTTTGCATGACAGCATACATCCGTAAAAACTCCAGAGTATTGTACATAAAGTGAGGATTAATTTGAGCCTGCAGAGCTCGCATATTGGCATCTTTTTGACTGAGCTCTAGCTGATAGATATCGTGGATATTTTTTTCCAGGCGATCCAACATATCATTGGTTGTTTCTGCAATGAGAAGCAATTCTTGGTCTTTTTCAGAGGTATCGATTCGAAGGCCTTCTTCTCCTTGAGCAATCACCTCGATCGAATCTACTAGGTCTACGACCTGCTTTTGGTAATTTGAAAAAGTCTGTCTAAGGGTCACGTACAAAATGATGATAAAGAGAATACTTAGCCCAATAATGACAGCTGAACTCGTCAAAGTTCCTGTAAGAACAAAATTTTTAGGAACAGCAACTCGAACCTGATAACCGTGAGAGGTGACACCTACAAACCAGTTTTCTCGCTCGGCTGAGACCTTCTCCCCAATATGGAACATCTCAGTCTCAAAAGGCGAAGTTACTGTTACAGCCATTGGGATATGACCCCGAGTATTGTCAATAGCGCCATGTAAAACATCTGGGGATAGGGAGATATAGATCACTCCTAAATCCTTGTCAGACACAGGATCGGAAACAGGAATGGCAAAACTATTGGCTGTTGGCTTAAAATCCTCCGCAGGAATTTTCTCTCCACTGCGTTTTTCTCTAGTCGAAACATAGACTTCCTTGTAGTCCTGAAGAACAATAGCCACTCCAGTCACAAAATCATTCCGAACATAGAGGTCATCAATATTTTCATACAGGGAAACAGAGATATAAGGCGAAGTTTTACGCTCTAATTGCCAATAGAAATAGTCTGGTGTGCTGAGACTGAAATACTTGTAAATTCCTTCGATGCGGGCCTGATTTTCAACCAAAGACTGAGCAAGTTGAGTTGACTCTCTGTGATAATATTCCACTTCACTCACTGTCCGAGTGGTCACACGTTCTGCAACCCGTTGGGCCTCTTTCTCACGCGAGTCCCAGTCAGCATACGATAGCATAATCGCAAAACTGGCAATGACCACGATCATAACCAAACTATAAATCCGTAAAAGAGAGTGAAGCCAAAACTGCTTCATTCTATTTTGTCGCCAATTTTTCATGGATACTTTCATAAATAGGTTCCAACATATCACTGATAAAGAAATGCCACATTCCAATTCCTACAAAAAAGAGCAAGGCAGGCATATAATAACCAACTCCTACAAGGAGAGCGGACCCGAGTAAAACCTTGGCAATCGCAGGTAGGCTCATAAAAATCCCGATAAGGGACAGTTTCAAGGTATTTCGGTAGGATAAATCAAAGTACACCTGAAGTTTCAAGGAAACAGTATGGGCTAGAAAGACAAGAGCAACTACAAGGACGTTGAGAAAGGTCGCCAAGAGGTGGAAAATCGTCTGGTGGGGCAATTGAACTAGAAGATACAAGCCATAAACTAGGACAAGATCCACAAACACAAAACTATAGAAAGCCAGATTGCTCTTGACAAAATTGCTCTTATACAATTCCCAAGCTTCCTTCAAATGGTATGCTCGATAGGTATAACCATGCTCCGCATACAAACTCATAAGGGTGGCACTAGCTGGTGCCAAACCAAAGACCACTCCTCCTGCTAGTGTTAATAGCCAGAAATAAGCTGTCGCAATCATTCCCAAAAAAATACGATTAAAGACGAATTCTAGAAATTTTCCCATGTTACTCTCCTTAAACTAACAATGTAACCATTATATCATATTTCAAGCGTTTTCAAAAATATAGAGTTTCCATTTACAATCCTTAAAAAGCGTGATACAATTGGTTTTGTTAGTTTGCATCAAGGAGATTCTCATGAAGAAAAATATCTTAACCACCCTCTTAGCCGCCGTCCTCTACTTCCTCTGTGTGGGGATTGGAGTCTTCCTAGGACACCTGGTCGACCAGACAGGCAATATGTTCTACGCACCTGCCTTTTCTGCCCTTGTCGGTGGCAGTGTCTACATGCTTCTTTTGACGAAGGTCCCTCGTTTTGGCGCTATTACAACTCTAGGCCTTTTTATGGCACTTTTTTTCCTAGCTAGCAAGCATGGTGCTGGTGCCTTTCTCCCAGGTATCGTCTGTGGTCTTGCAGCAGATGCCATCGCTCGTCTCGGAAACTACAAAGACCGAATCAAAAACATCCTCTCCTTCCTTGTCTTTGCTTTCAGCACAAGCGGCCTTATCTTCCTCATGTGGATCCGTCCCAAAGCTTACGTGGCAACCTTACTTGCGCGTGGGAAATCCCAAGAATACATTGACCGTATCATGGTCGCTCCAGAGTTGGACAAAATCCTTCTCTTTGTTTCAAGCATCCTCCTTTGTGCCTTGATGGGTGCTTTGCTTGGGCAATTTCTAAGTCAAAAAATAGCTGATAAACTATAAGGTAAAAGCCCTGAAGACTAGCAATGCCTAGCTTCAGGGCTTTTTTGTATACAATCTTAAAATTCACTATAGATAAATTCTTGAATATTCGAAAAATCGGTCACAAAACAGTAAATCACGATGCTCAAGATAACCGTATAGAAAAATAGTGTCCACAAGATTAATCGATGAGTGTTAGTTAGCTTGGTTTGCAAATTTGTAAAGTTCTTTTTCAACTTCCATCCATCCTTTCACTCCAACGTGCATCACGTCAAATAAAAAGTAATCATCATACTCTCTGTTTCCATAGTTTAATACGGTTGCACCATGGCTTTTTGCGACATCTTCTATTTTTTTATAAGTTTTTTCCCGCATCTCTCTTGAGACACCAGTGTAGTCATTCCATTTCCCGTTTACTGGGAAAATAATAACCTCAACTTCAATTCCCAATTCTTTGGCAACTGTCAAGAAGAGTTCCATATCTGAATACTCTGGTGACTCCAGGTAGCTCAAATCTTTATTGGAATCTTTCAGTGATGCATAGCGATCTTTTAAGTAAGTATTGTAGTAGTTATTATCAACAGCATAGTCATTATTGTCTGTTTTCTTTTTGACCTCTTCCACAAACTGATCCTTCATCTTCTGCCAATCATAGTCTGGAGTTTTGTCTCCTAGCGAAGGGTAATCTGATTTGGCATGTTTTTGATAAAAAGTCTGTTTGAGCTTAAAGGAATACATCGCGTTCTCAAACTCTAATAGTTTTTTATCAACAATGGTTCCTTTTCCATCTATGAAATAACTTTTGTATTTTTTGTAGATGTCATTTTGTTGCTTGTTACCCTTGGTAATCTCGATAATGCGATTGATTAGTTTTTCTTTCGTTTCTTTACTAATCTTGTCATTATCTAGCATGTGGAAAATATGTTCCTGAGAAGCCTTATTCAAAAAAGCATCTTGATGGGTCCCATCTTTTTCAAACCACTGAACCGACTCTACTATAGCCACTTTTCGCTTACTCATAGATCCTTCAATAGAGCCCAAGGTCGTAGCCTGAATGATGTTTTGAGAATAACTGGTCCCAATCTGCATGATATTAAAATCGTTGTAGTTAAAAATTTTATTTGGATGATAGTCTTCATTTATCGTCGCAACCAACTCTGAGGAACCCATTAGAACCAGTGTATTGGGGGTGATATTGCTTGTTAGAATATCTCTACTTTTATACTTTTCATATGAGGTGCTGTAACGAATACTGTTATCCTTGACTTTATAATAATCATCAATCTTCTTGACATACGTCACATTTAAAAGGGCAAGCGTCGCAATTACGAGCACAAGCGATAGTAAAAATGCTTTTAATTTAATCATCTCGTTTTATCCTATCCCTTCGGTCTGGCAGACTTCTTTTCAATCTCTTATCTCTTTAAAATCGTAAGTAAGATTTTATAGGGTTCACCTGAAAAGATAAAGAAACCAATCATAACCAAATTCATGGTTACAAACCAACTTAGTAGCTTATACCAGTTTTTATTTTTATTTTTCTTATAAAAATTGCTTTTCTTTTGATACACTTCAAATCCAGCCATCAAGACACCATGGTAGAAACCGTAAAGAATGTAGCTAACACTAAGACCATGCCAAAAACCCATGACCAACATATTGACCATATAGGCATAGGTTGCATTGTGTAGTCTATTTTTGAACCATTTTTTCCTGATAACCTGCATCAATACTCTTGAAAATACAAAATCTCTCAACCAGGTCGACAAGGTGATATGCCATCTGGTCCAGAAATCTTTGATATCGACACTCAAGAAAGGTTTGTTAAAGTTCATCGGTGTCTGAATACCTAGAATATTACTACTTCCAACGGCCATTAGACTATAGCCTGCAAAGTCAAAGAACAGATACAAGGTATAGAGGTACATATACTTGATTGAGTAAACGACTGTGCCCGTATTATTTAGAGCGAGTAACATCTGGTAAACATAGGTTGATAAAACAATCTTGTAAAGGAGGCCTAGAACGATACGGTACACACCGTCCCCTGCTAACTCTAGATACTCTTTTCGTGGCATGACCTCGTTTATCTCTTTTAAAAATCTCCTACTCCGATCAATTGGACCAGCACTAACTGTTGGGAAAAAGAGCAAAAACTGTAGATAATCTTTTACACTGATATTTTCTTTGATTAAGCCATCCGATATCTCTAGCATGATCTGAATGGTCTTAAAGGACATGTAAGAAATTCCAATAAAGGCCAACAAATGCAGAGAAGTCAGAGCAAAGACTTTATTGATCACCAAAGGAAGAATGGAAAGGAAAACCAGTGGTTTCAGCCACTTTGCCTCTATCCGCTGCGCTAGAAAAACCAGAAAATACTGGTAAACGATAAAGGCGAGCAAATAGACAATCATCGCTCGACTCTTACCATAGATAGCTCCTGCAAATAAGAGGGAGAGCGCCAAAATATAGTAGTCTTTACGTTTTTCAAAAAAGTTTACCACAAAACCAATCAGTAAAACTACAAATAAGAGAAGGAAAAACTCATTCCCCTCGAAATAATTCATACCAGCCAAACTCCTTTACATTATCATCCCTTCTACAGCAAACTTTCTGATTTGCTAATTGGGGACCTTTGTTTATTATAGCATATTTCTAAAAAGAAGCTTTATCCTTCTTGCATTTCGGTGAGAAAACAAAAAGGAGTCCCTTTGAACTCCTTCCATTATTTATGACTTAGTTTCTTGGTCAAGAAATCTCCCAAGAACTGAATTGTAAAGATAATCAAGATGATAATAATGGTTGCCAAGATGGTCACATCGTGATTGTAGCGGTTGAATCCATAGGCAATGGCTACGTTACCAATACCACCAGCACCAACTGCTCCCGCCATAGCTGTTTCCCCAACAAGGGAAATCAAGGTCACAGTCGTCACACGAATCAAATCTGGAAGACCTTCTGATAGATAAACACCCACGATGTCCCAGAAGGTCGCTCCGCTCGCTTGAGCCGCCTCAATAACACCACCATCTAGTTCAGCCAAGACCACCTGCACCTGACGGGCAAAGAAGGCAAAAACCGCAAAAGAAAGTGGCACAAGAGCTGCATTTGGCCCGATGCTCGTCTTGACGATCAAGTGAGAAAGTGGCGACATGATTGCCAAGAGGATGATGAAAGGAACCGCACGGAAAATAGAGGTAATCTTATCTAAAATCCAGAAAACGACCTTGTTCTCCAAGACACCACCTGGCGCTGTCAAGACGAGGAAAAGACCTGCCACCAGCCCCAAGAACCCTCCGATGATGAAGGAAAGAACTGTCATATAAAGAGTTAGGTAGATGGCTGTTCCCCAGCCTGCCTGACCAGCCCAGCCCATCTTATAGACATTTGGTAGATAAGTTTGAATCAACTCTGTCATTTTACTGTCCTCCCTTCAATACTTTTAACTGTACACCAGCCTGACGGATGGCTTCTTGAGCACCTGCTAGCGCTGCTTTTTCCCCTGACAAGACCACAACCAATTCTCCAACGGGAGTGCCATCGAGAATTTCGATATTTCCATAGAGGATATTGGCCGTTACTTGGTAATGTTTGTACAATTCATTTAAAAGTGGTTCGTCTGTCGAAGCCCCCGCATACTTGAGCTGCACTAAAATACTGTTCTCAGACAAGTGCTCTACGATTTCTTGCTTCTCAATCTTGACCATGGCTTCGTCAATACCTGTGGCAGTTGAGATAAAGTCCTGGGTCAAAGGTTGTTTAGGGTCCGAGAAGATTTCAAGAACACTGCCCTCTTCAATCAAACGGCCATCCTGCATGACCGCCACACGGTTGGCAATGTCTTTGACAATCTGCATTTCATGCGTAATCAAAACAACCGTCAAGCCTAATTTTTGGTTCAAATCTTGCAACAAGGCCAAAATCTGCTTGGTTGTCTTAGGGTCAAGGGCAGATGTTGACTCATCTGAAATCAAGATTTTTGGATCATTGGCCAAGGCACGCGCAATAGCCACACGCTGTTTTTGCCCTCCTGATAGTTGTGAAGGGTAGTTTTCAGCACGATCCGCCAAGCCAACTAAATCCAACAACTTAGCTACTTTGGCTTTCTTTTCTTCCTTGCTGAGTCCAGAGTGTTTGAGGGCAAAGGCCACATTTTCCTCTGCTGTCTTTTGACTCATCAGGTTAAAATGCTGGAAAATCATCCCAATGTCTTGACGCTTACGACGCAACTGCTCTGCTGTCAAGGTCACTCTGCCGTTAAAAATGACGTCGTTATCAATGGTAATTTTTCCTGCAGATGGCTTTTGCAAGAGGTTGATCACCCGTACAAGAGTGGATTTCCCCGCTCCAGAATATCCAACGATTCCGTAGATATCCCCTTCTTGGATGTGAATGGTCACATCCTTGACCGCTGTGATGGTTCTCTTCTTTTGGTGAAAAGTCACATCAATCTGATCTAACTTGATAATATCTCTACTCATAGCTTCTAATCAGCTCCTCTACTAATTCAATATGGGTGTAGTAATCGGCGATTCGCACATTTTCATCTCCACCATGGTCTCGGCTATTGGCATTTCCTAGACCGAAGGCCACCATTGGTACCTCTAGGGCATCAAAGACCGTATGCATGGGCCCTGTCCCCGCTGTGGTCGGCAAGACTGAAACGCCCTGTGGATAGAATTTCTTGGCCAACTCGATCACATTGAGAATGGCTGGTGCGCTCATATCGCTTCGATAGCTCATCTCTCCCAAGGTATAGTATAATTCTACCTTATCAAAGTCATTTTTGTCTAGCTGTTTCCGAATTTTTTCCAGAACATCATGCGGTTCTAGGCCAGGAACCAAACGAACCTCTAGCTTAGCACTGGCTTCTGCTGGCAAAATCGTTTTAACCCCTTGCCCTTGATAACCTGACTGAATCCCTTCGATATTAAGGGCTGGCTCAAAAAAGAAACGTTTTAGAAAGGCTGCACGATCCTCTTGTAAGAGAGGCAATTCCAAGCCATAAATGCGACTGATTTCCTCTGGATTGCGTTGGGCGTAGGTGTCCACCAAGGCTAGTTCTCGTTCATTTGGCTCTTGAACATCCTCGTACAAGCCTTCTACCAAGATACGTCCATCAGCAGCTCGCAGGCTACTTAAGGCCTGGATAAGATACCACGGCGCTGATTCCACGACACCACCATAACTTGAGTGGATATCCACATCCGCACTTTTTACCTTAGCATCAAAGGTTACAATTCCCTTGTTTCCGCCAGAGATTTCCAGCTGTTCCAAGGCGTTCTTGGTTCCTTGTTCCCAGACTAGCAAGTCCGCTCCACGAAGTTTGTCTGCGTGTTTCTCTAAATACTTATCTAGATCCATGGAAGCAGACTCCTCTGCTCCCTCCATGATAAAGCTGATATTGACAGGCAGGTCATCATGGTGCTGCATATACTTTCTCAGAGCACTCAAACGAGCCGTGATGTGGCCCTTGTCATCGTCAACCCCACGCCCATACATAAAGCCATTTCGCACAGAAAGGGTAAAAGGATTCTCTGTCCACACCTGGTCGCCATCTGCTGGCACGGTGTCATAGTGATTATAGAAGATCAAGGTCTTGGCATCCGGACGCGAACTCTTGAAATGCGCCATGACAAAGGGAGCCGTGTAGCTCTCATCAATCTCCACTTCAGCCCCCACACGCTTGAAAATCTCACCTAGATAGTTTGCGACTTCCTTTAGTCCAACCTGCTGGGCAAAGACTGATTTCTTGGAAATTAAGGTGCGCAAGACTTCAAAATAATGTTGGGCAACATGATCCTTTTCAAATTTTTCAATCTGCTCTTGTTCGCTAGGAAAAACCATTTTCTCTCTCTTTCTACTACGTACTTGTGTCTTCAGAACGACCACAAGTGCATCTTTAAAATCAACTCTCTATACAAAAGCAAGAGGTGGAAACTCTCTCCCACCTCCCTGTGTCTTATTACCAAACTGGTTGGTCCAAACCGTCTGATGTTTCTTCGATAACTTTTTTCACTTCATCAGTGTGGTAAGCTGCGATAATTTTCTTGATGGCATCAGCCTTAGGTGATGATTCCCAATCTTTTTTCGCAACAATGATGTTGTACCATTGTTTTGAGTTTTCATCAGCTTGTTCTTTGAAGAGTGCTTTCTTGTAGTCCAATTTTGCTTCTGTAACGAAGGTATTGTTTACAACGGCAGCATCAACTGATGACAATGAACGAGCTGTTTGGCTAGCGTCCAATTCAGTAATCTTCAAGTTCTTTGGATTTTCTGTGATGTTAGCAACTGTTGCAAGTGCAGTTCCAGAAACATCCAATTTGATCAAACCAGCTGATTGAAGCAAGTAAAGCGCACGGCTTTCGTTTGTTGCATCGTTTGGTACGGCGATTTCACCGTTATCTGGGATTTCTTCCACTTTGGTATACTTGTTTTCTTCCCCATTTTTACCTGAGTAAAGGCGGATTGGTGAGATATATGTATCTGCAATCGCTACAAGGTCTTTCCCGTTTTCTTTGTTCCAGTTGTTCAAGAAGTTGTAGTGTTGGAAAGCATTCAAGTCTACTTCGCCATCAGCAGTTGCCTTGTTTGGTTGTGAATAGTCTGTGAACTCTGTGAATTCCAATTTAATTCCATCTTTTTCAACCAATTCTTGGATTTTATCCCAACGCGCTTCTTCAGAACCGCTACGGTTAACTGTTGCAATTTTGACAACTGTTTCGTTGTCTGCTTTCTTTTCTGAATTTCCGCAAGCTGCAAGAGCCAAACCTGCGACTGTAGCAAGAGCTGCTACACCGAGCCATTTTTTAATTTTCATGATTCTATCTCCTTTAAAAATAATACCGTAATAGTATCTCATACTTTATTTGATTTAGCAAATTGTTATTAGATAGGCAGACATATAGTTTGAAACTATATACCTAAAAATTGAGAAATCATCCGCCTTTCTCAGACTGGATGATTTCATACCACTATTTAATATCAGCTTCTGCTGGGAGATAAGTGTCTCCGAAGAACTGTTTAGACAACTTTTCAAGAGTTCCGTCTTTGTAGAGTTCTTGGATACGTTTGTCTACAAATGATTTCAACTCATCTTGACCTTTAGCAAGAAGTGGGTAAACGTAAGGTTGTTGGTCGCTTGGAAGTTCAATCACTTTCAAGTTGTCCAAACCTTGGTCCTTGATGACTGTTTCAACACCGATTTTATCAAAAATCTTGTAGTCAAACTGGCCATCGCTCAAGCGTCCCATGATTTGTTGGAAGTCCGCTTTAGTATACTTTAGGACAGTTGGATTATCTGAATGTTGTTTGTTGTAGTCTTCTAGCTGTTTAGCAGAAGTTGTCCCTTGAACAACTTCTGTTGATTTTCCACCGATATCATCAAGCGATTTGATGCTAGGGTCATCTTTTTTCACTACAAGAACGTTAGGGTTTTTAGCAGTTGGAGCTGCATAAAGGTATTTTTCAGCACGTTCTTTAGTGTAGCTGATGTTGCTAACAGCCATATTGTAACGGTCAGCATCAAGTCCTGCAAAGACTCCTGACCACTCTGTCTTCTCAAACTTGACATCATACTTGTCAGAGTCTTTAAAGATAGCGCGAACCACTTCAATTTCGTAACCAGTCAATTCGCCATTTTCTTCATAGTTGAATGGTTTTGGTGTAGCATTAGTTGCAACGATAATTTCTTTCTTGCTAGCTGCTTCTCCCTCTTTTTTCGCACCACCTGAGCAAGCTGCTAACACACCTACAGCCACAAGTCCTAGAGCAGCAAGAGATGAGTATTTAACGATTTTTTTCATGTCATTTCCTCCAAAATAGAATACTTTACTATCTTAACAGAAAATATTTTTTTTTGCCATTATATGATATCTATCTCGGTGATAGGTTTTTTTTATGGCTGATTTAAAAGACCAGACGCAAGACTGCAATCAAGACTACCCCAAAAAGAACCGTACCTACTAGATTGCGGTAGCGAAAGGCTACCCAAGCCGTTGGAAAGACTGCTAAAAAGTCCAGCCATTTGATTTGAGGGAGACTGCCAACTTTGCCAGTCACTACGCTTGAAAGGATCAAGGCAAAGATAATGGAAACAGGCAAAAACTTCAAAAACCGCTCGACGATAGCTGGCAAGCCCTTGTACTTAACCAAGATGAAGGGAATCATACGGGGAATCCAAGTCACTAGGCCTGAAAAGATAACGGCTAACAAAAGATATTTACTGACCATCTAAGACCACCCCCATGGTACAACCTAGCAAGGTCGCAAACAAAACAGCTAGCGACTGAGACACTACTGTCAAGAGCAAAAAGAAGGACACCGCAACAACGGCTAGGATTAGTAGCAGATTCCGTACAGGAACCCGTCTTTGCATAATCTGAAATTGTGAAGTAAAAATCCCGATAAACATCCCAACAAGGGCAAAGTCTAAGCCAAAGACTTCAGGATTTGGAAGAAGGCCACCTAAAGCCGTCCCCGCCACTGTCCCAATAAACCAGGCTACATAACTATTGAGATTGTTCCCGTGCATCCACATAGGATGGACTTTATCTGTATGGGCTAATTCTCCCATCAAAACGCCATAGGTCTCATCTGTCAGGAGACTAGACATGCCGATATTTTGCCAGAGACTAGTATGACGGAAATAGGTCGATGCATGCAAGCTCAGCAAAAAGAGTCGCAAGTTGATCAAAAAGACCGTCATAGCAATAGCTGCCACAGGCGCTTGTACCGCAATCAGTGCCAACATGGCAAACTGGGCGCTCCCGGCATAAACAAAGAGGCTCATCAAGCCCATCTCAACAGGTGTCACATAGGGCGCACCGATAATCCCACAAGCCAGACCGATACTAACATAGCCGAGGGCAGTCGGCATGGCCGCATGTACACCTTCCCAAAATCCTTTTTCTTTCATCCTTCTCCTCATATTTTCTCCAGTTGAGGCTGTTCATCATCACAGCCACAGCACGGACTATTATAACATATTCAAAGAAGAGAAAAAAGTCTGCTGATTTTGGCCGTCATAAAAAGACTGGCGATCCAGTCTCAAACACCTATTATACAAATTCTCCTCTAAATGCTCTCACGAATATTCAAGAGCATGACAAATGCGGTTAGGAGTAATAGCAATAGAATAAAGCTGACCGCTAGGACCCCAAAACTTGTAGCAATCGTTACGAAAACGATTGTGAATAGACTTGGTAAGACAACCGTAATAGCACCAATAGAGGATTGAACCGCTCCCATTGACTCCTCAGGTATTTGTTTAAAGACGAGTTCTTGCAATCTAGGAGAGAGTAACCCTGCGATGAAGGCATCCAAGGAGCTGAAAAGCAGAATCAAACCAAAATGAACTGTGGCAAATCCTACTAGAAGGAGTAACTGGATGACGACCGAAGCGTATAGAGCTGTTTTTATAGAAATCGTATTTTTCAGATAGCCACTTACAAGGCTTCCGACAATAAGTGCTAACAATTCTAGTGTTGATAACAAAGCGAGTGATTGACCAGTTTGTAAATCCAAAAACGGTTGGTTTCTTAAAAAAAGAGTTGAAATAGGAACAGTAACATTAATCACCGCTTGGCTGATAGAGACGATAAATAAAATGAAGATCACTCTATCCATATTCCAGATCAATTTTGATGATTGGAACAAATGCTGGCAAAACGATTTTATAGAAAGACCTTCTTGATAGCTAATTGTTTTTTCAACTTTCAAAAGATCATTTTTTATGAGAAGAATACCTACAAATGCTATCAGAAACGTCAGAGCGTTTAGCAAGGAAATGAACTGAATGGAAAGAATTCCTAGTAAAACCCCTCCTAGAATATTACTGATTGTCCGAACTAAACTAACTGTTGATTGTTTAAAGCCAATAGCTTCTGTCAGATGTTCTTTCCCAATGATTCTTATAAAAATAGGAGTAAGCATGGCTCCTGAAAAGTAACTCAATGTATCCGACAAAAGGTTCATTAAACAAATAAAGAATACAAGCCATAAGGAAAAGGGCTGCCCTGAAAGCGAAAGCGCCACTATAGAATAAAGTACAAATTTGACAAAACTAATAACCGTATACTTTAGAACACGATGGTGTTGAAAGTCAGCCAAAACTCCCATAAAAATTTGCAGAACTTGAGGAACAGTCTCTGAAATCGTAATGAGTAAAATTGCCAAGGGGGCAAACGAAGCATCTGCCACATAATTCAAAAAAGCAAGATAAAAAATTGTATCCCCAACCATTGAAATCCACTGGTTGATGGTTAGTTGCCTAAAATCTCTATTTTGAATAAATACTTTCATCGCAACTCCTTTTTGAGTTCAAATGGGAACTTTTCCCCAAGGATAGACCGATATTGCTGAGCACCCAAAATTACAGCAACGGTAAAATTTGACCAATGCCATTGTAGACTATGTGCAGTCCAATAGGCCAATAAATGGACTTTGTCACTCTAAATAAGACTGCAAATATGAGACCGCCACCCATATATACGAAAAAGTCTGTCAAGACCCAACCGTGGTTACTAATGTGCAAGATTCCAAACAAAGCAGCCGAACCGAGCACATCCAGTCCCCATTTCTTTCCTTTTTCCAGAGCTGTCATCACCAATCCACGATAAATCATCTCTTCAAAAATAGGACCTGCAATCACAGGATAGAAAAAATACATCAAAAATGCCGTTGCTCCCGTAAAAGTAGGAACATCCAGTTGATAAGCAATTTCATTTTTGGTAGGCGGAAAAATAAAAAATGTGACGAAGTTCCAAATAACAAAAGCTAGGAGAGATAGGAAGCAATAGAGAAGATAGGAACCTCTAAATTTTCGACTGTTGATTTTCTGCCATTTCCCTGACCGAATCATAACAATAATAGCAAGCAGAACCACAAGAAAATTCAACAGCATATCTGACAAATAATAGGCAAAGTCAGATAGACCAGCAGCAAGGTCGCTATGTAAAAGCAAACGAATGAAGAACTGGTCAGAAATGACAAGTAGAATAGCTATTAAAAAATAGTAGCGTGAGATTATCTTTTTCATATTTCATCTTTCTAATACCCAAACACCAGTAAACTGACGATGATTAAAAAGGTATTCCACAAGATGTGAAGGGCCATTGACCAATAAATTGAACGTGTATAACGAAAGAGCATGCAGAGTAGCAGACCTGCTCCTGCATAAACGATGAAGTCTGTTAACACCCATCCATATTGTAAAACATGGATGAGACTAAAGAGTGTGGAAGAAATGATAACATCAATATAGTATTTTTTAAATTTAGATAGGGCTGTCATCAGAAGTCCGCGGAAAACTAATTCCTCAACTATCGGAGCAATAAGACTGCCGTAGAGAATACGTGTCACAAAATAACTAATTCCCGTCAAATTGGCTACGGTTTCTTTTATAGCACTACCATTTTGCGTGTTGGGAAAGATTCGAGTCGTTATATTTACCCACAAAAACATCAATATAAAGGAAAGAAAGAAGAGACCCAGATAGGACCAACGAAACTGGAAGCGACCGTACTCTTTCCAACGTTGACTCTTAACAAGAACCACAGTAGCAGCAATTCCTTCAATTACTATCAATAAAATTTGAACCCCATAAAATCCAAAATCTGATAATTGATCCATAAACTCTAATCTCACTACTAAATTAAAAATCAAGTAATAAGACATAAGTACCAAAATGGTCCCTAGGTAAAATTTCGTTTCTTCCCTTTTCATAGTTTTTTCTCCTAAATGTTAGTTACGACGTTTTCCAAACAGTCCTTCAATCAGCCCACTCGACCAATCAAATGCCCCATAAGGTCTGGGACTAATACCTCTACCTCCCCAAGCAGGCAAAGCACTACCACCACAACCAATATTTTCACCCACACAAGCCATAGTGAAATTTCCACCGTAAACCTGCTCTAACTCCGCTGCTGTTAGTTCCATTGTTTCTGCAAATTGTAAATTCAACATCATTTACACTCCTTCAATTATTTTATTCGTAAACCACTTCTGCGACCTAGGATTTACTTCAAGTGCTTTACAAGAATAGTATAGCACGGAAATCAGTCTATTTTAGAAAATCGCATATTTGATATTTTTTCTTATGGAAATTTCACATTTGCGATTTTGATTGATTTGATTATTTCACTGATATAATATGGTTACTATTAGATAGGAGGACATGAAATGAAGAAACAAATCATAGCATTATTGACAATCGTTGCTGATATTATTATCATTTCCCATCTTTAGCTAATTGATAAGTTCTTTATATTGCTGCAAGCGTAGTTCAAAAAGGGCTGTTAATTGTGGATTTTCTAATATTTGCAGAGATTGGATAAAGTGTTCAATTTCTTTCTGATTGCTTCCCTTAGTTTGAAGGAAAATGCTCATCTTCTTTAAAAACTGCCACAATAATTTCTCAAAAACATCGTATGGTCGGAGCATACTCTCCAACTCGGCTTCAAAGATTGGGATATAAGAAAAAAGTTTGCGCTCCATGAGCTCTGATATGATATTCAGAAAGCCACTTTTCATATACAGTCTATTGTGTGCCAATTCTTTAAATTCCTTGGATTTTTCAAGTAAAGAGGTGGATAAAAAAATCAGATCTTGATTACTTAAGAAAGGCATGGTATTGCAAAAAAGATAGAGTTCAAACCAGGTCCAAGACTCGATAGCATAGAGATAGCTAGTCAAAAACTCGCTATCCTCCTCTTCTAGCAGATAGTTTTTATCTAGAGAATGGATAGCGTTTTTAATCACAATAGCGTTCAAACGACGATAAGTCTTCGCCATCTGTTCTTGCTCAACTTCCTCTAATAGTTGCTCTAAGCCAGCCATATCTTGATGGGCAAAGCGATCTACAACCTTTCGTCCAAATCGCATATGTGGTGATTCTTGATAATTGTTAAGCTTGTGTCCAAACTCGTCGAAGGTTACATTTATCCCTTGGATAGCTAGAATCAGTTTATCCGCAGACAACATAGACTGCCCCAGTTCAAACTTAGATAACTGAGAAGCTGTTAGACCCTCACAAGCCACATCTGACTGCTTGAGTTTCCTCGCCAGCCGCAATTCCTTGTAAAATTCTCCCAATTCCATTCTCTCAATCATCTGACCGCCTCCTATTCTTTATATATTATATCATTATTTTTATATTTTTATCAAAATTTTCTGACATTTCGGCGAGCAAAAAAGCCAGCCTTAAGCTGACTCTTTATTCCATAGTATCAAAGGCGAGGCTTGGTTTGGCGTTGAGGTCCAAGCCTGCAAAGTTTTCTTTGTTCCACTCGCTAACGCTTGCATAAGCAATCATACCTGCATTATCTCCGCAGAGACGCAGGGGTGGGATGATGACCTTGACATCAGTGATTTCGACTGCCAAGCGTTCTCTAAGACCTTTATTGGCTGCTACACCACCTGCCACTACCAGAGTTTTAACAGGATATTTCTCCAAAGCCTTCTTGGTTTTTGCCATGAGAATATCCATGACAGCAGCTTGGAAGGACGCACACAAGTCCTCTGTAGACAGGCTTTCTCCCTTTTGCTCAGCATTGTGGTGAAGATTGATAAAGGCAGACTTCAAACCTGAGAATGAAAACTCCAGATTGTCTTCCTTGATCATGGCACGAGGGAAGTCATAAACATCCTGACCTTGATGGGCCAACTCGTCAATCTCACGACCTGCTGGATAAGTCAAGCCCATGACACGACCGACCTTGTCATAAGCCTCCCCAACTGCATCGTCTCGTGTCTCCCCAACAATCTTGTAATCGCCAGCCTCTGACACATAGACCAACTCTGTGTGTCCTCCGCTGACCAAAAGTGCCAACAAAGGAAACTCCAAAGGCTCCACACTCTGAGCTGCCATGAGGTGGCCAGCCATGTGGTTGACGGGGATAAGTGGCAGGCCATGTGCCCAAGCAAAGGCCTTGGCAGCTGACAAACCAACTAGTAAGGCTCCAACTAATCCTGGTCCGTAGGTAACGGCAACGGCTGTTACGTCCTCTTCGGTAATTCCTGCTTCTGCCAGTGCTTCCTCGATACAGGCTGTAATAACCTCGACATGGTGACGGCTAGCCACTTCTGGCACTACGCCCCCAAAACGTTTGTGACTCTCAATTTGACTCGCAATGACATTGGACAAGAGCTCATCGTCGTTTTTCAAGACGGCGACACTGGTCTCATCACAGGATGTCTCAAATGCTAAAATATATCTATCCTTCATCTATTTCTCTCTTCATGATAATGGCGTCCTCAACTGGGTCATGATAGTAAGCCTTTCGCTCAGCGATGATCGCCATCTTTTCTTTCTTGTAAAATGCTTGCGCTCGTTGGTTTGACTTTCTGACTTCGAGGAAAATCTCCTTGGCTGTCGGCAATGTTGCAAACAAGGCTGACGCAATCCCCTGACCCTGATAGGCTCCTTTGACAGCGATTTGCAGGACTTCTGCCTCAAAGAGATTCTCCTGCACAGCTAGAAAGCCAATCACTTCTGCCCCATCATAAGCCAGAGCATACCAAGTCTGATCTTGGGATAGGTCTGCTTGGATTTGTTCCAGCGTCCAAGGACTGACTGGGTAAACATCTACCATAACAGCATAGATAGCTTGAGCCAAGTCAGGTTGCTGTTGGATTCGTTTGATCTTTATCATAGGCGTTTAATGTAGGACTCGCCAGACTCGGTGTGATTCTTGAGCCAGTTTTCCTCAGCCTCAACTCGTTTGAGGTAATTTGGCACAAAGTCGTGCAAGGAGTCTGCTTCCTTATCCCAAGCCCAAAGAGCTAGATTAGCTGCATTTGGCAAGGTTTCTTGGTAGCTGGCTTGTGGTAGTTGTTCTTGTATTTGTCCCACAAAGGCTCCAACTTCTCCGACAAAGGTCACCTGGTCAGCATCCTTGACTTTTTCTAGCACTCCCGCAAAGGACAGGTGTGCTTCTGGTATGACAGGTTTGGCATTTTCATAAAACCCTGCATAAACATTGTTGCGACGTGCATCCATCAGGGGAACAAATAAGCCTTCTTGTTGGCGTGGTACCAGAGCCAAGAGGCTGGATATGCCAACTAACTCAATGTTCAGGGTATGAGACAAGGTCTTGGCAGTTGCTACCGCAATTCGCAAACCTGTGTAACTACCTGGCCCTTCCGCTACCACGATTCGGTCCAAATCCTTGGGTGTCCAATCCAAACTTGCCATCAAAAAATCAATGGCAGGCATGAGAGTAATACTGTGATTTTTCTTGATATTAATCGTCGTCTCGGCAAGAACCTGCTTGTCCTCTAAAATGGCTAGAGAAAGAGCCTTGCTGGACGTATCAAAAGCTAATACTTTCATAACACATTCCTATCTTTTTGTCTGTTTACTATTATACTACAAAAGCCAGCGCATGGGAATTTTCTTTATTTTGAAACAAAAGTGCCTGCCACTTAGACAAGCAATTCTACACAAAAAATTCAAAAAAGTTGTAGTTTTTTTGAATAGAAAAGTGAACAAGGAATTGAAAGGATCGCCATAAGAAGTTTGGATAAAACATATATGCTTTGACTCGATATTCGATACGAGAGATCATCGTAAACATAAGGATAGCACCTAAAAATAAAAAAAGTCCATCCCATCTATCAAGACGAGGTGGATTTTCTGTATATTTAGATGAATAATTGACTTTAGGCATTTAAACCAAAGTAGAAAACGAGCCAGACAACATAGGTGACCAGGAGGAGAAAAATTGAATAGAGCGTCACAAAAGCAAGCTTCCAAAGGAATTTTGTTTTGCGGTGTTCCAGATGCACAAACAGGGCATTCCCCCCATAGACACAAGCTACAAAGACTACAAACATCAAGAGGCGAACCCCTACTGCAAATTCAAACAAACTAAACATTCTTAATCCTCCTTTTGGTATTCCTTTTTTTATTTAAACTGTTGACAATGTTGTTCTATCAATGTTAAAATGTAATTCAACATTGGTAGGAAAATCAGGTTGAGTCATTGACTCTTCGGGTTGCAGTGCTATCCCTGAAACTTTGGTTTCTAAAGAACTGAAATTGCGATTGAACAATTCGCCCCCAGCGTTTGACGGTTCTTGACTTCGGTCAGGAGCTTTTCTTTACCTTTTAGTAATCACTCCACTCCATCTTGCTATTTCTACATCATTTTACTTATAGATTGACTTCTTAGCCTCATAGATGATAGAATTAAGTAAAGGCTGAGATCGAGTTTGATTTGGTGACAAGTCATTCAAAGGTTGCGATACATTCGCTTCAGGTAGAGGTGCTGCCATCTGGACTGCTCCAGGAAAATCCCCGAGTTTTGTCTCTGCCTTTTTATTTGCTCTTGAGATTTCTCAAGAGTTTTTCTTTTTTCAAAGATATCATTCTGCCCCAACCATCTACACCAACGATTAATGAAACTAGAACTATATTCTTCCTTAAATCCACTATCTCTTTAGATTCCCCCTTTAATTATAACACCTAAGCGCTCTCCGACCAAATCCTACCTATCTTTTTACTCCTTCTTCCCCTCCTGACTTTCTCCATTTCCGTCTTTTACTAATTTTTCATTTTGTGGTATAATTGAAATAATTGTAACGAATCAAGGTCAATCTAGACACAAAATGGAATGAAATCAAGCAAATCTCTGCTAAAAGTTTGGAATAAGCTGACCTGTAAATAGAAAGGAACTATATGATTTACAAAGTTTTTTATCAAGAAACAAAAGAACGTAGCCCACGTCGTGAAACAACACGCTCACTTTACCTAGACATCGATGCCAACTCAGAACTTGAGGGCCGTATCGCTGCTCGCCAACTTGTCGAAGAAAACCGCCCAGAGTACAACATCGAGTATATCGAACTCTTGTCTGACAAATTGCTAGATTACGAAAAAGAAACTGGCGCTTTCGAGATTACGGAGTTCTAATATGGCCTACACTCTTAAACCTGAAGAAGTCGGCGTTTTTGCCATCGGTGGTCTAGGAGAAATCGGGAAAAACACATACGGAATTGAATACCAAGACGAGATTATCATCGTCGATGCTGGGATTAAATTCCCAGAAGATGACTTGCTGGGTATCGACTATGTCATTCCTGATTACTCTTACATCGTAGACAATATCGACCGCGTCAAGGCTGTCTTGATCACACACGGACACGAGGATCACATCGGTGGGATTCCTTTCCTGCTCAAGCAAGCAAATGTCCCTATCTACGCTGGACCACTTGCCTTGGCTTTGATCCGTGGAAAACTCGAAGAACACGGCCTCTTGCGCAACGCCAAACTTTACGAAATCAACCACAACACTGAGTTGACCTTTAAAAATCTCAAGGCAACTTTCTTTAGAACCACCCACTCTATTCCAGAGCCTTTAGGGATTGTCATTCATACCCCACAAGGGAAAATCGTCTGTACGGGTGACTTTAAGTTTGACTTTACTCCAGTTGGGGAACCTGCAGACTTGCACCGTATGGCAGCCCTTGGTGAAGAAGGCGTACTCTGCCTCCTCTCTGACTCGACAAATGCAGAAGTCCCAACCTTTACCAACTCTGAAAAAGTCGTTGGTCAGTCCATCATGAAGATTATCCAAGGTATCGAAGGACGCATCATCTTTGCATCCTTTGCCTCAAATATCTTCCGTCTCCAGCAAGCAACAGATGCTGCTGTTAAGACTGGACGAAAGATTGCGGTCTTTGGACGTTCGATGGAAAAGGCCATTGTCAACGGGATCGAGCTTGGCTACATCAAAGCTCCTAAGGGAACCTTTATCGAGCCAAATGAAATCAAAGACTACCCTGCAGGCGAGGTTCTTATCCTCTGTACAGGTAGTCAAGGTGAGCCGATGGCTGCCCTCTCTCGTATCGCTAACGGAACCCACCGTCAGGTGCAACTCCAACCCGGCGATACCGTTATCTTCTCTTCTAGCCCAATTCCTGGAAACACCACTAGCGTCAACAAGCTAATTAACATTATCTCGGAAGCTGGTGTCGAAGTCATCCACGGAAAGATTAACAATATCCACACCTCTGGACACGGTGGTCAGCAAGAGCAAAAACTCATGCTCCGCTTGATTAAGCCAAAATACTTCATGCCTGTCCATGGTGAATACCGCATGCAAAAAGTCCACGCTGGACTAGCGGTGGATACGGGTGTCGAGAAGGACAATATCTTTATCATGAGCAATGGTGATGTGCTTGCCCTTACTGCTAACTCAGCCCGTATCGCAGGGCACTTCAATGCCCAAGACATCTATGTCGATGGAAATCGTATCGGTGAAATCGGCGCTGCTGTCCTCAAAGACCGTCGTGATCTATCTGAAGATGGTGTCGTTCTAGCAGTCGCAACTGTTGACTTCAAGTCTAAAATGATCTTGTCTGGTCCTGATATCCTCAGCCGAGGCTTTGTCTACATGAGAGAATCTGGTGACTTGATTCGCCAAAGCCAGCGCATCCTCTTCAATGCAATTCGTATCGCGCTGAAGAACAAAGATGCTAGCGTGCAATCTGTCAATGGCGCCATTGTCAACGCCATTCGTCCTTTCCTCTATGAAAACACAGAACGTGAACCGATTATCATCCCGATGATCCTCACACCAGATGAAGAATAATACTCTTTGAAAATCAACAAAACAGCCCCATCTTCGGAGCTGTTTTTCTATGCTTTCTTTTCTTGATTCTTCGAAATACTACGATTTTTCCCCTCAAGATACACCATCAAAATAGAAATATCTGCTGGGTTTACTCCCGAAATACGGCTGGCTTGGCCGATAGTTTCTGGATTGATGAGTTTGAACTTCTGGCGAGCTTCTGTCGCGATAGAATCAATATCATCCCAATCAATATTAGCTGGAATGCGTTTTTCTTCCATGCGTTTCATCTTGGCAACCTGATCCATGGCTTTGGAAATATAGCCTTCGTACTTGATCTCTGTTTCAATCAATTCGATAATCTTGTCATCCAAGTCCTCGGCAGCTGGCCCGATGAAGGCCACCACATCTTGGTAAGAAACTTCTGGACGGCGAAGGAATTCCTTGGCTGTAACCGCATCTGTCAACGGCTTAAAGCCCATCTCCTCAACCTTGGCATTTGTTTCCTTGACCGGCTTGAGTTTGATACTGTCGAGACGCTTCATCTCATTGTCAAATTGGTTTTTCTTGATTTCAAAACGAGTCCAGCGTTCATCATCCACAAGCCCAATCTCTCGCCCCATCTCGGTCAAACGCATATCGGCATTGTCATGACGGAGGATGAGACGGTATTCAGCACGACTGGTCAAGAGACGGTAAGGTTCAATGGTCCCCTTGGTCACCAAGTCGTCAATCATCACCCCGATATAACCGTCACTGCGCTTCAAAATCAACTCAGGCTTGCCTTGGATTTTCAGAGCCGCATTAATACCTGCGATAATCCCTTGACCAGCAGCTTCTTCGTAACCTGACGTTCCATTTGTCTGACCAGCTGTGAAAAGTCCTGAGATTTTCTTTGTTTCCAGAGTCGCACGCAACTGGTGAGGTAAGACCATGTCATACTCAATGGCATAACCTGTTCGCATCATCTCAGCATTTTCTAAACCTTTGATAGAATGAACCAACTCACGCTGTACATCCTCTGGCAGACTGGTTGATAGGCCTTGAACATAAACTTCCTCTGTATTGCGCCCTTCTGGCTCAAGGAAAAGTTGGTGGCGTTCCTTGTCCGCAAAGCGCACAATCTTGTCCTCAATTGACGGACAGTAACGAGGTCCCACTCCCTTGACCACACCTGTAAACATAGGCGCACGGTGGAGGTTGTTTTGGATAATCTCATGACTGGTACCATTAGTGTAGGTCAACCAGCATGGTACTTGATCCTTAACATAGTCCTCATCACGTGAAGCATAAGAGAAGTGATTTGGCGCTTCGTCCCCTGGCTGAATCTCTGTCACGTCGTAATTGATAGAAGAAGCCTTGACACGTGGAGGGGTTCCTGTCTTGAAACGACCGATTTCGAGGCCCAGTTCCTTGAGATTATCAGCTAGGTTAATCGAAGCCAGACTGTGGTTTGGTCCTGATGAATACTTGAGGTCTCCGATGATGATTTCCCCACGGAGGGCAGTCCCTGTCGTCACGATAACAGCCTTGGCAGCATACTCTTGATGGGTCGCTGTACGCACACCGACAACCTTGCCATCTTCGACCAAAATCTCATCAATCATGGTTTGACGAAGGGTCAGATTTTCTTGGTTTTCAACTGTCTTGCGCATTTCTTTAGAGTAAAGCTCCTTGTCAGCCTGCGCACGAAGAGCACGGACAGCTGGACCTTTCCCAGTGTTGAGCATCTTCATCTGGATGTAGGTCTTGTCAATGGTTTTAGCCATTTCACCACCAAGGGCATCCACTTCACGCACGACAATCCCCTTGGCAGAGCCACCGATAGAAGGGTTACAAGGCATGAAAGCCAGCATTTCAATGTTGATGGTCGCAAGCAAGACCTTACAGCCCATACGGCTGGCAGCCAAGGAAGCCTCAACCCCAGCATGTCCCGCACCGATTACAATAATATCGTATTCTTCCGTAAAATTATAAGTCATTTCTTAACCTTTCAAAAATTTCTCGCAAATAAGGAACTAACTTCTCCTCCTCTAGAGCTTGATCCATAGTAACCCATTTAAAGTGTGTATGCTCTTCAGGATCTAATCTGATAATTGGTTTCTCCCCAACCCACTCTGCTTTATAAACTAAGCGAGTAAAGACCGTATCCTTAGAGGTATCCAGTTGACTATCTTCGTGAAGAAGTTTGAGCGAACTGCTATCTAGCCTAACTCCCGCTTCTTCAATGCATTCTCTAAGAGCACCATCTCGCGGAAGTTCACCCTTTTCAACCCCGCCACCAGGAATATCCCAGTAAGATGGATAAACGTTGGGTTCTCCTCTTTTAATTTCCGAACGCTGAATGAGCAAATAATCACAACCACTATGAACAAGTACATGGGCAATAAGCTTAACCATCATTTTCTCTCCTATTCCTCAAGATGAATGTGTCTTAGTTGGCCATCCCAAGTTGGCAGAGCTGTTTTTAAAAAGGCTGGAACTAACTGGATATTCTGGAGCTGATCCAAGTTGATCCACTCACAGGGCTGCCTTTTCTCATCCTCCTGCATGGTCAACGGAGCATCCTCAAGCAAGTCCACCAGATAATGAAACTCGATGTTGTGATAGGAAACACCGTCTTGTTCAAAACGATTTTCAACCACGAAAGCTAGCTGCCCAGCTTGAGCTTTGACACCTAGTTCTTCCCTCACTTCACGGACTACCGCTTCTTCCGTGCTTTCATTGACTTGAATCGCACCGCCAATTGTGTAATACTTGCCCTTGTCTTTGGTAACTAGGAGCTTGCCATTTTGGATAATCAAGGCTGTCGCACGAACGCCAAAAACCGTATTTCCCACTTTTGTCCGAAAGTCTTGTTGAGTCATTCTTGTCCTTTCCTCTAAACGACACAAAAACAGTCAAAACTCCAAAGAAGTGCAGGACAAAAAAGCCTGCAACATCCATGAGCTTTGACCATCATTTCTATTGCTTTTATTATTGTAGCAAATTGAGAAAATTTGTCAATCTAAATGTACTGACAAACTTGTCCATCGCGGTAGGCATTGTCAATCAAACCGCCACCTAGACACTCTTCGCCATCGTAAAAGACAACTGCCTGTCCTGGTGTAATCGCGCGTTGTGGCTCTGCAAAGATGACCTCTGCCTTGTCTCCTTTGACATGTACAGTCACCTTAGAATCAGGCTGACGGTAGCGGAATTTAGCTGTGCATTCTAGCGTAAATTCCTCTGGCATGTCACGAGTAAAGTTAACTTGACTAGCCTCTAGGCTAGTTGACATGAGCGAATCATGGTAGAATCCTTGGCCGACATAGAGGATATTCTTGCTTAGGTCTTTTCCGACAACGAACCACGGTGCATTGTCACCGCCGTGTTGCCCACCGATACCGAGTCCACCACGCTGACCAATCGTATAATACATCAGACCTGCATGCTCCCCCATATCGCGACCATCCACAGTCATCATGCGACCAGGCTGAGCTGGCAGGTAGTTGCTGAGAAAGTTTTTAAAGTTCTTTTCTCCGATAAAGCAAATCCCTGTCGAGTCTTTCTTCTTAGCAGTCGCAAGTCCAGCTTCTTCTGCTAGTCTGCGAACTTCAGGCTTTTCCAAATGCCCCAGTGGGAACATGGTTTTTTGGAGTTGTTCTTGAGAAAGTTGGCTGAGGAAATAGGTCTGATCCTTGCCATTGTCCACGCCACGAAGCATGTGAACGATGCCATCCTCATCACGCGCCACTCGAGCATAGTGCCCAGTCGCTACATAGTCTGCACCTAAGGTCATAGCATAGTCCAAAAAGGCCTTGAACTTGATTTCCTTGTTACACATAACATCTGGATTTGGCGTGCGCCCTGCACGGTATTCCGCTAGGAAATATTCAAAAACGCGGTCCCAGTACTCTTTTTCAAAATTGACAGAGTAGTAAGGAATACCAATCTGGTCTGCCACCGCAGCCACATCCTTGTAATCTTCGGTCGCCGTACAGACGCCGTTTTCATCCGTGTCATCCCAGTTCTTCATGAAGATACCGATCACATCGTAGCCCTGCTCCTTGAGCAAGAGAGCCGTCACCGACGAATCAACACCACCACTCATCCCCACGACAACACGTGTTTTAGAGTTATCACTCATGGTAAGTCTCCCATCTATTCGTTTATTCATACCCTTCAAAATTCTATTCATTATAACTTTCAATAGAATTTCTTTGAGTATCGTCTTTTCGTTTGCTTTTAGGACTAGGCAACGAGTCGCGGACATAACTTGAGTTCGCTCAATCAGTCTGGGAGACTGATTGAGGTTATAAATCAGACAAGCTCAGCTTGCATCTCATTGCGAGTTAACGACGTAATAAAAGATAAACGAAATGACTAGTTCACGATTGAAGGTCGTGTGTGCTTAACGATTGAAGGTCGCTTGAGCAGTATTCATTATAACACGCTTGGTTGGAGAAGACAAGAAAGAGGCTGATAAATCATCTCAACCTCTCTTTCTTCCTTTGCAAACGAATCAATTTTCCCCTTTAAGTTCTTTCTTCGCTTGTTCTATCTGGTATTTCACTTGCTCAAAGCCAGTTCCTCCTAAGGAATTCCGTCTCCGAACAGCGGTTTCTGGACGCAAGTAGATATAAATATCCTCTTCAATCAAGGGATGGTAGACTTGCAACTCCTCCAAATCCCAATCTTGGATGTTTTGACCATGCTTGATAGAGTCTAGAACCAATTTCCCTACTATTTCATGCGCTTCTCTAAAGGGAAGACCTTTTTCAGCCAAATAATCTGCCAGTTCGGTCGCATTCGAAAAATCATTCTCTGTGGATTGCTGCATTTTGGCCTTATTAACCTGCATGCTCGATAGCATACCTGCCAACACATCCAGAGAATTCAAAATCGTGTCTACTGTATCAAACATGCCTTCCTTGTCCTCTTGCAAATCCTTATTGTAAGCCAGAGGCAAAGACTTCATGACAGTCAATAGCCCAAGTAAGTGCCCATAAACTCGTCCTGTCTTCCCTCGAATCAATTCGGCCATATCAGGATTTTTCTTCTGGGGCATGATAGACGAACCCGTTGAAAAGCTATCAGACAAGCTAATGTACTGATACTCAAAACTGCACCAATTGATGATTTCCTCACAAAAACGACTCATATGCATCATCAAAATGCTGGCATTTGACAGAAATTCTAAGATAAAATCACGGTCACTCACTGCGTCCAAGGAATTGGTATAGGGTTGTTGGAAGCCCAATAAATCACTCGATAATTGACGATCGATTGAAAAAGTTGTCCCTGCCAAGGCAGCCGCACCCAGGGGAGATAGGTCCGTATGTTTTAGGTTAAATGCAAAACGTTCGCTGTCCCTTTGGAACATATTGTAATAAGCCATGAGATGGTGGGCAAAACTAATCGGTTGGGCGTGCTGTAAATGAGTATATCCTGGCATGATGGTCTCCACATGTTTTTCAGCCAAATCCAGCAAAACACGGTTCAGATTCGCCAACTTATCCAAGACATGCCCAAGCTGCTCCTTTAGATATAAGTGCATATCCGTTGCGACTTGGTCATTCCGTGAACGAGCTGTGTGTAGTTTCCCAGCCAGAGGACCAATTTTCTCTGTCAGTAACACTTCCATATTCATATGAATATCTTCATTTGCAATATCAAAATGAAGCTCTCCTGCCTCTAAATCTCGCAACAAAGCTTTCAGACCATCTTGGATCTGCTCTGCCTCTTCCAAGCTTAAAATGCCAGTCTGTCCTAGCATTTGAACATGAGCTAGGGAACCCATCAAATCAAATTTTGCCAGCTGGTGGTCAAAGGAAATACTCGCACCGAACTGTTCTACCCACTCTTCCACAGTGCCTTCAAATCGACCACCCCATAATTTTGTATTTTTCGACATATCCTGTCGTCCCTTTCTATCGCGTCACTACTCAACATTTTTCTGAACTTCTGAATAAACCTTAGTTGGAAGTCCCCAAAGCTTGATAAATCCAACGGCTGCATCTTGGTCAAAGGTATCCGCACTGGTATAAGTCGCCAAATTTTCATCGTAAAGAGAGTTTGGAGATTTCCGAGCCACTACCTGGGCGTTCCCCTTATAGAGTTTAACTTTTGCAGTCCCATTGACAACTTTCTGTGTCTCCTTGATATAGGCAATCAAAGCCTGAGTTGCTGGGCTAAACCACAGGGCATTATAGATGAGATTGGACAACTCATTTTCGATAATAGGTTTGAAATGAGCCACTTCTCTCACAAGAGTCAAGTCTTCAATCTCCTTATGAGCTACCAATAAAGTCACAGCACCTGGGCACTCATAAATCTCTCTTGACTTAATACCGACTAGGCGATTTTCCACATGGTCAATACGACCGACCCCATGTTTTCCGGCAATTTCATTGAGCTTTTGAATCAAAGCCGCCACTTTCATCTTCTCACCATTGAGGGAGATGGGCACCCCGCAGCTAAACTCAATGTCAATAAATTCTGGACTGTCTGGTGCCTCTTCTGGCGAAGATGTGATTCCAAATGCTTCTTCTGGCGCTTGGTTCCAAGGATTTTCCAAGACACCACATTCATTTGCACGTCCCCAAAGATTTTGATCGACAGAGTAAGGATTGTCAAGGTCAGCAGGAACTGGGACGCCGTTTTCTTTGGCATATTGGATTTCTTCTTCACGAGACCATTTCCACTCACGAACAGGCGCAACTACCTTTAGATTGGGATCCAAAGCTGCAATAGAGACTTCAAACCGAACTTGGTCGTTTCCCTTACCTGTACAACCATGGGCAATTGTGGTTGCCCCCGTCTGATGAGCTATTTCAACGAGTTTTTTTGAAATAAGAGGACGACTCAGAGCAGATACCAAGGGGTACTTTTGTTCGTAGTAGGCATGAGCCTGAAGGGCCACTAAAACATAGTCATTAGCAAATTCTTCCTTAACATCAATGACATAAGACTCAACAGCCCCAACCTTGAGAGCTTTATCATGGATGAACTCCAAATCTTTTCCCTCACCCACATCCATACAAACAGCGATCACATCATAGTCTTTTTTTAACCACGTAATAGCAACTGATGTATCCAATCCTCCTGAATAGGCTAAAATGACTTTTTCCTTACTCATTTCTCTTCCTTCTTTCTATTTTTCGATAGAGGCTTTAAAAGCATCGTCAATCAATTTGTCCAACTCCCCAGAATCCTTCAATTTCTGGATGGTTTTGTCAACCGCCTCTTTTAATTCTTTACTGTCTTTTTTCATCGCAACAGCGTAGGAATCTTCTTTATCATTGTCAAAATCAAACTCAGCGATGGCTAGGTCTGGATTATTCTCTACAAATCCTTTCGCCACTGGTTCCTCAAAGATAACCGCATCTAGTTGCCCTGATTTCAAATCTGTTATCAAATTTCCATTTTTAGGAAGTGAAACGAGAGAAGAATCCTGCAAGGTTTCTTTGGCTAAAGTCTCCTGGATAGAACCTTTCTGCGCTCCAACCTTTTTCTGAGCCAAATCCTTGACTGATTGGTAATTCGTTAATTCAGATTTTCTTACGATAACCTTATTTTTCGAAGTGTAGTAGGGAATTGAAAAATCGTAAACTTGACTTCTCTCTTCCGTTTTAGAAACACCTGATATGGCAAGATCGGCCTTACCTGAATCAAGACTAGCCAGTACATTGTCAAAACTCATTGGAGAGAACTCCACTTCTACACCTAGTTCCTTTGCGATGGCTTTGGCTAGCTCAACATCTGAACCTACAATCTGATTTTTCCCATCGACCAATTTCTGGTATTCAAATGGAGCAAACTCTGGATTTAGGGCCACCACCAATTTTCCTTTAGCCTTAATGGCTTCAACACCTTGGGATTGAGTGTTACTACAAGCAAATAATAAGGGAAACATAAGCAAACCAAACATCGTCATCAACACCTTCTTCACTTTATTCATAGAAGAGCCTCCTTTTATTTTTATACTTTATTGTTGTATAAATAATACTCTTCTCGTTCTCATTTGTCAAGAGGAAACTGTATTTTATTTCATTTTAATTAAGAAAAGGCTTATTATATGATATATTTTTACACACAATAAGCTTATTTATACTATTTGAGTTTTAAAACAATTTGAAGACTTTTGCCGAAATTATACAAATAGAGCATTGCTGAGAAGATTGTTACACTTTTTGTTCTAGAGGAACAAAAAAGAGCCCTAAAGGACTCTTGTATTCTTAATACCAACCGTTGTTAAGCCAGAAGTTCTTGGCAGCTGTCCATGAACCATAACGTCCTGCAACGTAGGCATCTGCTACACGTTCTTGGTTTTCAGCTGAGTAGTCACCATTCAAGTATGAATCTGTCAATTGGTAACGTCCGATGTAACGTCCGTTTGTAGCTGTGTAGCTACCACCTGATTCCTTTTGAGCAATCCATTCTTTAGCTTCTGCTTCAGAACCACTTACAGTAGAAGCTGCTGCAGTGTTGCTTTCTGCTGCTGGAGTTGCAGGTGCAGCTGGGGCTTCATAAGTTGTTGTTGCTGCTGGAGCTTCTTCAACTGTTTCTGTAGCTACTGGAGCTGTTTCTTCCGTTGTTGCCGCTGGAGCTACAGTTGAAGCTGTTCCTTCGATAACCAAAACTTGGTCAACATAGATAAGGTGAATATCTTTAATGTTGTTTTTTGCCGCCAATTTTTCAACAGTTGTGTTGTACTTCTCAGCGATTTCTGAAAGAGTATCACCTGATTTAACTGTGTAAGTTACAGTTTCTTGGGCAGATGCAAGTGATGGAGCAAAGAAAGCAAGCAAAGCTGCTACTCCTGCGATAGTTGTTTTAATTTTTTTAGTTGTTAATGACATATCTAAAAATTCTCCTTCCATTGGATATATCTATGATACCTTTTAAATGTTACCATTGTTTAACGGTTTTATGTAGAAATATTACAAAAATGTTTTATATTTACCGTTTTAAGGAGCTTTTTGTCACAAAAGACCTTATTTTATACTATCTTTAATCATTTTAAGCTTTTGATAAGGGAAATAAGCGCAGAGGTCCATTCTTTGATATAATAGATATAAGAATCTTTGTAAGGGGAAACAGATGCACTCACTTCGTTTTCAATCTGTCTTTGACATTATCGGGCCAGTTATGATTGGCCCATCAAGTAGCCATACTGCTGGAGCTGTTCGTATTGGGAAAATCGTCTCTTCCATCTTTGATGATACACCAACAGAAGTCGAATTCCAATTATTTAATTCATTTGCCAAAACCTACCGTGGTCATGGAACGGACCTTGCTCTCGTCGCTGGTATTTTAGGTATGGATACGGACAATCCTGACATTCCAAATAGTCTCGAGATTGCCCATAAGCGTGGCATCAAGATTGTCTGGACCATTCAGAAAGACAGCAACGCGCCTCATCCTAATACCACTAAAATTACTGTGAAGAATGAACACAAGTCCATCAGTGTGACAGGAATTTCCATTGGTGGGGGAAATATCCAGGTTACGGAGCTTAACGGTTTTGCTGTCTCTCTCAACATGAACACACCAACCATTATCATCGTGCATCAGGATGTTCCAGGTATGATTGCCCATGTTACTGAAGCCCTCTCTCGTTTCGATATCAACATCGCTCAGATGAATGTGACTCGAGAAAAAGCTGGAGAAAAAGCCATTATGATTATCGAAGTCGATAGTCGAAGTTGCGAAGAGGCGATTGAAGAAATCCGAAAAATCCCTCATCTCCACAATGTCAATTTCTTTAAGTAGGAGGGAGGAAACATGTTTTATTCTATCAAAGAATTGGTCGAGCAGGCGGATCTAGACTTCCAAGGAAATGTCGCAGAACTCATGATTGCGACCGAATATCAATTAACCGGTCGGGAACGCCCAGAAGTTCTCCTCCTCATGGAACGCAATCTAGAAGTCATGAAAGCCTCTGTCGAGCTCGGTCTCAGTGAAAATAAATCCCGTAGTGGCCTAACGGGTGGAGACGCAGCCAAACTAGACCGCCATCTCAAAAGTGGCAAGGCCTTGTCTGACTTTACCATCCTATCAGCAGCCCGAAATGCTATCGCGGTTAATGAACACAATGCGAAGATGGGCTTGGTCTGCGCTACTCCAACCGCAGGAAGTGCTGGCTGTCTGCCAGCCGTTCTCACTGCTGCTATCCAAAAATTAGACCTTAGCCACGAAAAACAGCTAGATTTCCTCTTTGCTGCTGGTGCCTTTGGACTAGTCATCGCAAACAACGCTTCTATCTCGGGCGCTGAAGGTGGCTGCCAGGCCGAGGTTGGCTCTGCCTCTGCCATGAGTGCCGCAGCCTTAACCTTGGCTGCAGGTGGAACGCCTTATCAGGCTAGCCAAGCCATCGCCTTTGTCATTAAAAATATGCTAGGTCTCATCTGTGACCCTGTCGCTGGTTTGGTTGAAGTTCCTTGTGTTAAGCGCAATGCCATGGGAGCCAGCTTTGCCTTTATCGCGGCTGATATGGCCTTGGCAGGTATCGAATCTAAGATCCCTGTCGATGAAGTTATCGATGCCATGTACCAAGTCGGAGCCAGCCTCCCAACTGCCTTTCGTGAAACGGCCGAGGGGGGACTCGCCGCTACACCTACTGGTCGTCGCCTACAAAAAGAAATCTTCGGAGAATAAGCTTATCTATATCTATTAGGAGAAACTATGTCCTCTATCTCAGCAATCTTTTTTGATCTAGACGGAACTTTGGTTGACAGTTCCCTCGGGATCCACAATGCTTTTACCCATACCTTTAAAGAGCTAGGAGTTCCAAGCCCTGATGCCAAAACCATTCGTGGTTTTATGGGACCGCCACTTGAAAGTAGTTTTGCAACGTGTCTTCCCAAGGAGCAAATCTCGGAAGCTGTGCAGATCTATCGTTCTTACTACAAGAAAAAAGGGATCCACGAAGCCCAACTCTTCCCCCGAATAACGGAATTGCTTCAAGAACTTTCACAAAACTACCCTCTCTATATCACCACAACAAAGAATACTCCTACTGCTCATGATATGACTAAAAATCTGGGAATCCATCATTTCTTTGATAGCATTTACGGTTCTAGTCCTGAAACGCCACACAAGGCGGACGTCATCCGTTTTGCCTTGCAGACGCATCAACTCCCTGCAGACCAAGTCCTCATCATCGGCGACACCAAGTTTGATATGATTGGAGCCCAAGAAACTGGTATTAAAAAGTTTGCTGTTACTTGGGGATTTGGAGAAGAGGCTGATTTGCTCAGCTATCAACCTGACTGGATTGCCCATACCATTGATGATATCATTAAGCAACTATAAATAATACAACAATTTGAAATTACAGAGTAAAAAGGCCAAGGTCCTGTACAAACAGAACCTTGGCCTTTTATTTATAATTAATTTGTTAGACACTCTTACTCAGCATGAGTTGTTTCGTTTGCAAAGGAAATGATGGCTTCTTTGAGCTCATCTCCACTGAGTGAACGGAATTCTTCAATCTTTTGATCGATGGCTTCTAGCGGCATGACATTTACCTTACCAACGAAAATCTTGTCCATGACTTGGTTATCAACCAATTCGGTCGAAACCAAGAGTTCTTCATAGAGTTTTTCACCTGGGCGGATACCGACCTCAATGATTGGAATTTCACTTTCCGTGTGCCCACTTAGAAGAACCATTTTCTTAGCCAAGTCATAGATCTTAACTGGGTTGCCCATATCGAGGATAAAGACTTCTCCGTCCTTGGCATAAGCGCCAGCATGGATTACTAGACGGCTAGCCTCTGGAATGGTCATAAAGTAACGTGTCATACGGAAGTCTGTCACTGTTACAGGACCGCCTTCAGCAATCTGACGTTCAAAGACAGGAATCACACTACCACGACTACCCAGAACATTCCCAAAACGAACTGCACAGTAGGTTGATTTACTACGTTGGTTAAAGCCAGTGACAATCAATTCCGCCACGCGCTTAGTCGCACCCATAACATTTGGTGGATTGACCGCCTTGTCAGTCGAAATCATGACCATCTTAGGTACTTTGGCCTCATCAACAGCCTTGGCAACATTGTAGGTACCGAGGATATTATTCTTGAAGGCTTCTTTTGGATTGCGCTCCATCATTGGAACGTGTTTGTGGGCTGCAGCATGGTAAATGATAGCTGGTTTGTACTGCTCAAACACCTGCAAGAGACGGTCGTAGTCCTGAATATCTGCAATAACAGGAACATAATCAATCCCTTGGAATGCACGGATCAATTCATGATAAACGAGATAGATTGAGTTTTCACCATGTCCAAGCAAGACGATACGCTCGGGATTAAAGCGGCTAACCTGACGACAAATCTCCGAACCAATCGAACCACCGGCTCCTGTCACCAGGATGGTCTTGCCTGTAATCTCAGTACCCAGACGCGATTCGTCGAGACGAATTTCCTGACGGCCCAAAAGGTCTGTGATGTCAATTTTTTGGAAACCACTACCTGGTTGATGGAGTCCTTGAACAACTGTCTCAACCTTAGGCATCTTGTAACATTTGACGCCTAGCTTATTACACATCTGCAAGATGCGTTCGTACTCTGATGGGTCAAGCGAAGGAATCGCTACGATAACACGCTCGATTTGGTGACGTTTAGCCAATTCAGGTAGATTATCATAAGAGCCCAGAACTGGGATGCCACCTAGTTTTTGTCCCTTTTTCTTTTCATCGTTATCCAAAATCCCCACTAGCTCAAGGTCGCTAGTTGGATGTTGGTAGCTGTTCATAAAGAGGGCACCACCATCACCAGCACCGATCAAGAAGGTACGACGATGTTCACCATCTCCACTACCTTGCTTGCGCTTAGAATAAATCAACTGCCAAGTGATACGAGGAAGCAAGATGAGGAAGGTACTCAACAAAATGAAGAGTACGATGAAACGGATAGAAAACAATGGAAGGAAGGCATAGCAGATTCCATAAGAAAGAACACTGCTGAGCATCACTCCGAAAAAGATTTTCATGAAATCCGTAATCTTGCTATAACGACTGATACTAGCATTTAGTCCCCAAAACGCAATCATGATTTGATAGAGGAGGAAGGCTAAAAGAGTGTAGATCACGTAATCCACAGGCGCAGGATTTATAAGGCCATAAAACAAGATATAAGATACGATGATGGAAACCACCATACTCAGAATATCGAATATCCCCCAAAACACTTGTTTTTGCTGTTTATTTAAAATTTCAACCAGATCAATCACATAATCTGTTAGTTTTTTATTCATAGGAATTTACTCCCCCTTAAAAGAGTCAGATGATACTGTTGTTATGATAACCTGAATCATTCAGTCTATCGGGGCTTACTTTCTCTTTCTTAAAAGTTTGACGAAGATAAACTGACGTACAAAGCCTGGACAAAGTGCAACAATTGCCTGAATGGCTACACTTTTAGCATATTCCATGTAAGAAATTTGCCCTCGCTCAAGCATCCGTTGGCGAGCTTGACGATAGAGTCTAAGGTAACGCAAGCCACCTCGACGCTCAAACATCCCTGCACCGACACGAACCTTACACAAGATTTGATCTAGGTTCCCAGTCTTGGCACCTGCAGCAATCATATTAAGCCAAAGGAGGTCATCCTCCATGTAAAGGCCATCTTCATAGTTGCCCGCCTTGAGGACCATATCCTTCTTGAACATCACTGTCATATGGTTGAAAGCACTTCTCATTCTTTGGTAAGCCACAATGTCTGCGTGCTGAGTTGGAACACGACGATAAGACACGATCTCATCTGGATTGTCAATGAACTCTGCGATATGTCCACCTAAGAGATCAAGATCTTCTTTCTCCATTAGCTGAAGCTGTTTCTCAAAACGATCCGGAACGGCTAAATCATCCGTATCCATGCGGGCAATAATGTCATACTGGCACTGTAAAACACCGTATCGAAGAGCCAAGCCTAAACCTTGATTTTGCTCTAAGGGACACCGTTTCACTGGAATGTCTGACTGAGCTTCCACTTCATCTAGCACCTGATAGAGTTCGGGCGTGAGCGGGCCGTCCTCAACAAGAACAAGTTCGCTCGGTTTCAAGGTTTGGTTTTGAACACTTTTGATAGCATCTCTTAAAAACGTCGGATTTTCCTTTACATAGACCGACATCAAGACGCTGATTTTTTGCTTTTCAGGCACAGTTTTTCTCCAATGTATAGATTTCCTTCCACTATTTTATCACAAATTCTCCTAGTTTCCTATTTTTATATCAAATCAAGGAAAATTCTAGTAAAGAAATCTGTCTTCTTTCTGTATATTTTCAGTTAAATCTTTCCAGCTTCCCTCCCAGTCTTTACTTGACATTATATAGAAAAAAACTTAAAATAAGCTGTTATTAAAGTCATCCTATCGAGGTTTTTATGAAAAAACAATCACTCTTTTTTGTTCTAGGAATTGTCTTAATCGGGACCGTTTTACGCTCTCCTTTTACTGCTCTTCCAACCATTTTAGGAGATATCGCTCAGGGACTAGGAGTGGAGGTTAGTTCTCTTGGGATTTTAACCAGTCTCCCTCTCTTGATGTTTGCTCTTTTCTCTGCTTTTGCAAGCCGCTTGGCGCAAAAGATTGGACTAGAGCATCTCTTTACTTACTGTCTCCTTCTTTTAACTATTGGCTCTGTCATTCGGATTTTCAATCTTCCCCTTCTCTATCTAGGGACCCTAATTGTGGGAGCAAGCATTGCGATCTTCAATGTACTCCTCCCAAGTATGATCCAGGCAAATCAGCCTCAAAAGATTAGTTTCCTAACAACTCTCTATGTCACTGCCATGGGAATTTCGACAGCCATCGCTTCTTATCTTTCGGTCCCTATCACCCAAGCTAGTTCTTGGAAGGGCCTCATCCTCGTTCTCAGCTTTCTCTGTCTGATCACTCTGCTAGTCTGGTTGCCCAATCATCGCCACAACCACCACCTAGAAAGCCAAAAAGAAAAGCAAGTCAAAGAGAATATTCTAAAAAGTAAAGATGTCTGGGCTATCATTATCTTTGGCGGACTTCAGTCCTTGCTCTTTTATACAAGCATGACCTGGTTGCCAACTATGGCTATTAGTGCTGGTCTTTCTAATAGTGATGCGGCTCTTCTGGCTTCTATCTTCTCGCTGATCAGCATTCCTTTTTCAATGACTGTCCCAAGTCTGACAACTCGTCTGTCAGATGGTCATCGTCAAATCATGCTGGCAATTATCTCTATCGCTGGGATGATAGGAATTGCTATGCTCTTGTATCCAGCCAATAATTTCCTCTACTGGTTAGTCGTCCATCTCTTGATTGGAACAGCCTGCAGTGCTCTCTTTCCTTATCTCATGGTTTGCTTTTCTCTTAAAACCAGTTCTCCTGAAAAGACAGCTCAGCTATCAGGACTAGCGCAAACAGGGGGCTACATCTTAGCTGCTTTTGGACCTGCCTTGTTTGGTTATAGTTTTGAACTTTTTCAATCTTGGATCCCAGCTGTCCTTGCCCTTCTAGCCATTGATATCATCATGACTATCTCACTCTTTATGGTGGATCGGGCTAAAAAGATTCTTTAATTTTCTAAAATCTATCACAACTATAAACAATGCAAAGCTAGACCGAGTCTGGCTTTTTGAGGTGTTGATAAAAATTTATAGTCTAAGATGTCTTAATTCTAGATTAACAGGTTATTTTTTGATAGAATAAAGTTGCGCATGATCAGATTTTTGACTTGTGTGTTCGCAAGTATTAACAAAAATGTTACTAGAGTGTTCAGCTCACTCCAGTAATCCCAAAACTAAGGCAATTAGATTTCTTCTGGAAAAAGTTGCAGTATGTTTTATCTCTGCTGAAGGAAGGTTTCTATACTGTCGTTCGCATAAGAGTTTTCATGCGCTTTTTTATTAAGGATAAGATAATGACTAAATTAAATCAATTAAAAACCAAGGATGACTTTGCAAAACTTCTTGGTTTTAAAAACGCCAGATACATTAACCATTTGTTATACAACATAACAACCGATAACCTATATGAACCGCCAATTGTTATTCCTAAAAAGAATGGTGGAGAAAGAGTTATACATGCTCCCCAAAAAGAGTTGAAGTTCCTTCAGAAAAAATTGTCTAATGTTTTGTGGGAATGTTACCTTGAAAGCATAGAATCTAAATCTAAGGACAAGAACTTTAAAACACCTGTACTGTCTCATGCATTTGAAAAGGGGAAAAGCATTATTACCAACTCTCAGATGCATCGAAACAAGAAATACATTCTGAACATTGACTTGAAAAACTTTTTTGATTCTTTTAATTTTGGAAGAGTAAGAGGCTTCTTTATAAAAGATAGAGATTTTGCTGTTTCACCAGAAATTGCTACAGTAATTGCTCAAATTGCATGTTACCAAGGTAAGTTACCACAAGGAGCCCCTTCTTCTCCCATCATCACAAATTTAATTACTAGAATTTTAGATTATCGGATTGTCAAAATTGCTAAAAAATATCGTTTTACATATTCTAGATATGCCGATGATATGACTTTTTCGACAAATCGTGAACTAAACTCTAATAAGCTGAGAGCAAGCAAAGAGTTAGATAACTTTTTAACTGAATTAGAGGAGGTAATCATCTCATCTGGTTTTGAAATCAATCCTAAAAAAACACGGTTAAGTAATAACATGCAACGCCAAGAAGTTACTGGACTAGTTGTCAACAAGAAGATAAATGTAAAAAGAGAGTACGTAAAAAATACTCGTGCAATGGCCTTTCAATTATACAAAGATGGAGCTTTTGAAATAGATAAGAAACCAGGAACGATCAATCAACTAACGGGACGCTTTGCTTTTATTTTTCAAATAGATCAATACAACAACTACTTACTTTATGAAAAGTCCCTGATACAAAATAATCTGGATTCACAAAAATATTTATTAGGCAGAAACTCATCAAAAAAATCTGAATCAAAATATTTTTGGAAGTATATCTTTTATAATAAAAATTTACGAAAAGAATTATTCTATAATAAAAAACATAATACTTATAATTTACCTAAAGAGTTCTATAGTATCTCAGAAAATGAAAAAGAAGTTTATATGTGCTTATTTAATTCTAAAGAAAAAGAATATAAAAAATTCTTATTTTATAGATATTTTTTTGGAAATGATAGACCTATGATTGTTACAGAAGGGAAGACAGATCCTCTATATATTAAAGCAGCCTTAAAAAAACTATATAAGAATTATCCAAAACTTATTGAAAAAGATGGTGATGATTTTATATTTAAAATTGAATTTCTAAATCGTAGTAATACTGTGGAATACCTGTTTAATATCCCAGAAGGGGGAGAAGGTCTCAAGTATTGGTATAATTATTTTTCTAATCAAATACCCGCAAATTTTTTTAATCAAAAATTTCCTGCAAAAAATGATGGAAAGAAAATCTATAAGGAACTATATCCTAATTATATGGAGTTTTTTTCCCATTTAACTTCAAGAGAACCAAAAAATCCAACTATATTTTTATTTGATAATGAGCCATCAGGTAATCCTCTTTTTAAATTTTTTAATCATGCTACAGATTTAAATGTTAGTAGCAATAATCTTGGTCAAGTTAGAGGTACATCTTTTTATAAGATTACAAAGAAAGATAGTTTGTATGTCATGGCGACACCTTTAATGCCTCACATGAATAACGGTAACTCCTCTGATATCGAAGATCTACTATTGTCTTGTAATCCATCACCTATTTTAAAAGGAAAGACATTCTCCAAAGGTGGTGGTGCTAATCATTATGGAAAGGATATTTTTTCAAAGTATGTTCTGAAAAATTATAAAGAATTCGATTTTACTGAGTTTATCCCTTTGCTAGACGGCATAAGAGATAATATCCTAGATTATACATCATGATTCTAGCTTATCTTTAAAATATAGGTTTGTTTGAAACAACTGATGTTACCATCATATCCTTTAAACTTCTAGTTTTTACTAGGAGTTTTTTATATATAAAATTTTCACACATATTTCTTGACAGGGCTTTCAACTTGAGATACAATATATTTGAAAAGAGTATATATAAAATTTTTATATAATATAAAGGAGGTTTCCCATGTACTTCCCAACATCCTCTGCCTTGATTGAGTTTCTCATCTTGGCTGTACTGGAGCAGGGGGATTCTTATGGTTATGAGATTAGTCAAACCATTAAGCTCATCGCCAATATCAAAGAATCTACGCTCTATCCCATTCTCAAAAAATTGGAAGCCAGTGGCTTTCTGACCACCTACTCTAGAGAGTTTCAGGGGCGTATGCGCAAATACTACTCCTTGACCAATCGGGGCGTAGAGCAGCTCGTTACTCTAAAGGAAGAGTGGACGCTCTATACCGACACCGTCAACGGCATCATAGAAGGGAGTATCCGCCATGACAAGAACTGACTATCTGACTCAGTTAGAAACCTATCTCCATAAACTGCCTGAAGCTGACCGCATCGAAGCTATGGACTACTTTAAGGAACTATTTGACGATGCAGGCCCAGAGGGCGAAGAGGAACTCATTGCCAGTCTAGGCACTCCAAAAGAAGCGGCCCATGATGTCCTCTCTGATCTTCTCAATAAAAAAGTCAATGAAGCCCCTGCTCAAAAGAATGACCGTCAACTGCTACACATTGCCCTCCTGGCCCTGCTAGTAGCTCCTATCGGAATTCCGGTCGGGATTGGCATCCTCATGGCCATCATCGGTATTTTTATCGCGGCTGCCTCCGTCATTCTAGCCTTCTTTACCGTCTCTGTGACGGGTATCCTGCTAGGTGGACTCTTTATCGTAGAGAGCTTTAGCGTCCTAGTCGAAGCCAAATCTGCCTTTATCTTGATTTTTGGGGCCGGTTTGCTTTCTATCGGTGCTTCTTCTCTTGTTCTACTGGGCATCTCCTATGTAGCTCGTTTCTTTGGGCTCCTGATCGTCCGCTTGGTGCAATGGATTCTTAAAAAAGGAAAGAGAGGTGACAGACATGCGTAAATTGACAAAAGGATTTCTCATTTTTGGTGTGGTTTCTACAATCCTCGGTTTTATCATGATCATTGTAGGCGCACAGTCCAATGGTATTCAAAGTTTACTTGCCATGTCAAAAGACCCCGTCTATGACAATCGTATCGAAGAAGTGACCTTTGGAAATGAAGTGGAAAAACTTGATTTAGCCCTTGAGGAACACAGCCTAACCATCACAGAGTCTGTAGATGACAAGATCCACATCACCTATCATCCTTCCGTGTCTGGTCGTCACGATCTGACTACTGGCATGAGTGACAAAACACTGAGCGTCACTGACAAACAAGCCTCCCAACATCGTTTTCTCGGTTCAGGAATCGAAGGCCTACTTCGTATTGCCAGCAGTTATTCTAACCGTTTTGACGAAGTCATTCTCTCCCTCCCCAAAGGAAGAAGGCTGCAAGCTATCACCGTCTCAGCCAATCGTGGACAAACCAATATTCGTCAAGCCAATCTTGAAAATGCGACAATCAAAACAAAAGGCTATCTCTTAAGAATAACAGAAAGCTCTATCAAGAATAGTACACTAACGACACCTCATATCATCAATATCTTTGATACCGAATTTACAGATAGCCAGGTCAAGACGGAAAGGGAACACATCTATGCTGAGAATATCAAGGTCCACGGCAAGGTTGAGCTAGACTCTCATAACGACTTAAGACTTTTTCTTTCTAAGGCAGAATTCGATCGTATCAATCTAGATCTTTCTTCTCAGGATGGTGGTATCTATCGTCAGCCCAAAGAAGAACATCGTGGACAAAAAGAGAATGAACTTGCCAACCCTTATAAAACCGAAAAAGCAGATATCAAGGATCTACTCATTGCAAAAGCCAACCAGGATATCTACCTACCTCAAGAAGAGCACTCAGCTCCATCTAGAAACCATTGACAAAAACGCTTTCATCTGCTAATCTAAAGATAGAAAATGACCATAAAAAGGAGGTTCCACCATGACACAAGAATGGTTTGAAAGTGCCGACCTTGAGAAGAAATCACCTCAGACGAAATCGGAAAACCAGCCCAACGAGCCTGAGACTTCAGAAACTGTGGAAGCTGAACCACAAGCAAGCGAAGAAACACCTGTCTCACCTAAAGAGTTGGAAAGACTTGAGGAGGAAGCTCCCGAAATAATTGAGGAACCTCAAACCGAGGGACAGGGAGAAGGGGAAGCTGAAGAGGAACACAAGCAAGAAAACCCTGCAAAAGAGAAAAGTATCCTCAGCAAGGCTTTAGAAAGTCCCTATATCCCAGATATTGACCCTCGTAAAACTGCCCGATTCAAAGAAGAAATCGCACTATTTTGGGCTTGGCTACTGGATGCTATTCAAGAACCAACTGCCAGCAAGACTACGGACCAAAAGCATCGTTACAGTGTCTTTGGCCTGCTCACTTTGCTGTCCTCGATTAACCTTTTCTTTAGTATCTATCATATCAAGCACCTCTACTATGGCTATATGATTTCTATTGCTAATAGTTCTCCTAACCAGCTCCCACCTTTAGATCTCTTTGCCGGACTTTCGATTCTAGTCGCTAGCGCTCTATTTTACTTTTCTATCATTTTGGGAGGCTTTACTGTCCGACGTGTGCTGGATCAGGAGAGCGACTTCACATTCCAAGAAGCTTGCGATCGTTACAGCCGACTCTTTGCTATCCCACTTGTCCTAACAGCTCTAGCAAGTTTCTTTGCACTCTTTGGTGGCTTACGATTTGCTGGCATCCTCACTCTTCTAAGCATGGCCATCTTTGCCCTTGGAAATCTCTTTGTGATTAGCAAGCCAAGTAAAACCAGCAACCTTGACCCATTTTATCGTTTCTTGCTAGCTGTCTTACTTGATGGTGCTATTCTCTTACCCTTCTTCATTGCAGAGCTCGCGCTGACAGTAGACTACCTTCGCATCCTGACATTCTTTTAACCAAAATCCCTGCCATTTGTTAATGACAGGGATTTTTATGCTTACTCTTTTTTGAACAAGGCCTACTTGACGGCTGCCAATTCCTCAAAATCTTTTCCCAAAATGGCTTGTACTTCTAGTTGATTGGCATCTAGTTGATGGTAAAATGCTGTTGGTAGCGACTCTAGGAATCTTGTATAATCCAAGCGAGCGATGGATTCATAGCCTTCTGCTTTTGAACCATCACCAGAAATCGTCACTAGATCAATCTCCCAAACAAGCTCCTTGCCTGCTAACTGCTCGATATAAGGGGCTGGTACAAAGGGTTCCCTTGGCAAAATTGTCTTGACTCCTTGGGCTAGGTGGTAGATACCGTGTACCTTGCCTTGGGCGTCTGGGTAAAATTTCACACTGGCAAGGTAGGCATCAGAGCCTTGAACCTTCTTGACCAGCTCTTCAAAACGTGCCAATCCATTCTCAGCCAAAAAGCTCTCGAGATATTCCTTGTTGAGATAGACAGGGGACAAGAGCCCTTGGCAGTACACTAGACGAGCCGCCTTATCCGCTAGATAATTCTGAACTATTTGTCGGAAATAAGCTTCAAAGTCAAACCCTTCTAGCCCTTCTACCACTTGCCCCAACTTGCTCGATAAGGCTTGGAGGAGAGCCTCTACAATCTCCCAGTCCGCTCTAGTAAGGAAGTCTGGAATCACCACTTGATAGCCTTTTCGACTATCCGCATAGTTCACCTTGAAGAGAAATTGTGATTGGCCTACAATCCCACACTCGATATACTCGAGACGGTTAAGTGGCTGACGGAGATAGACGGCATCATAACTATGCGACTCCAAGCCCTCCACCAAGGCCAAGATGGACTTGGCAGTCAAGACCTCCTGTTGTCCTAAAATACTTTCTTTATTTGGGATAAAAAATGTTTTCGCCATAACTGGCCTCCTTTGAAATCGTTTACATATAGTATAATCTATTTTCCTGAAAGATACAGAAACAAACTTTAGTTTTTTAGATATAAAGCATAGAAAAACAGCCCCTAAGGACTGTTTGATGTTATACAGTAGCGACTTGGTCCAAGCTCTCACCGATAGCTGCTAGGCGCTCGATCACTTCTGCTTGTGTCAATTCATTTTCTGAAACATAGCGGTTTCGTGGGTGAACACGGCACTCGTGTGAGCATCCACGAAGGTACTTGTCTTCATTTTCTTCTGATGTTAGGATACGACGGTTACAGAAGGGATTTCCACAGTTGATATAGCGTTCACATGGTGTTCCATCAAACCAGTCTTTCCCTACGATGGTTGGGTTAACATGGTTGACATCGACTGCGATACGCTCATCAAAGACGTACATTTTTCCATCCCAAAGCTCGCCTTGAACTTCTGGGTCTTTACCGTAGGTTGCGATTCCTCCGTGCAATTGACCGACATCTTTGTAGCCTTCACGGACCATCCAGCCTGAGAATTTCTCACAGCGAACCCCACCTGTACAGTAAACCACAACACGCTTGTCCATGAATTTTTCCTTGTTGTCACGGACCCATTGTGGCAACTCACGGAAGTTGCGGATGTCTGGGCGGATAGCTCCACGGAAGTGTCCTAGATCGTACTCATAATCGTTACGTGTGTCAAGGACAACGGTATCTTCGTCAAGAAGGGCTTCTTTGAACTCTTTTGGAGACAAGTAAGCACCCGTCGTTTCAAGTGGGTTGATATCGTTGTCAAAATCGTTGTCTTCCAAACCAAGGTGGACAATTTCTTTCTTGTAGCGAACAAACATCTTCTTAAAAGCTTGTTCACTTTCTTCGTCAATCTTGAACCAGAGGTCTTCCATGCCTGGGAGGCTGTGAACGTAGTCCATGTATTTTTGAGTTGTTTCGTAATCACCTGAAACAGTTCCGTTGATTCCCTCGTCAGCGACTAGGATACGACCTTTGAGGCCGATTGATTTACAGAAAGCCAAGTGATCTGCCGCAAATTGCTCTGCATTTTCAATTGGAGTATAGAGGTAGTAAAGTAAGACACGAATATCTTTTGCCATAAGATTTGTTCTCTTTTCTATTCTTAAATTTTCAGAATTTTTCATTCAACTATACTAGTATACCCACTTGGGAAAACGAATGCAATTTATTTGACCGGAAATTATATAGAGAGACCTGCTACTGCACTTCATCAGTAACCATACCGAATCGCAGATAACTCTCTCAATTTTTTGATTTGCTTAGCTTGACTTTCTGACAAACCCAGCTTATTGTCAATCAACACACGTGAGATGTCAACGTTCATTTGGCTCAGAATAAATGGAGTAGAGGTTCCATCGTCCTTTAATCGTTTTTTATAAATCACTAACTGATTTTTCAAGGGAGTAAGTTGAGGCGCAGCCTTTATATCTTCCAATAGATGATCAATGATGGTCATCGCTTCACAACGTCTTTCACTTCCTCCAGCAAACCATTTTAATGGTGTCATACTTATTTTCCTCCTTAAATTGAAAAGCTATCATTCCTAACTCTCGTACCAATATTTTACCCAAATACCCTATGTAAAAAAGTCAGCAAAAATGGCAAGGTCGCTACAATATTATTAATCACATGCACTGCATAGGAAGGATAAATGCTCTTGGTATAGCGGGTCAAACCAGCAAAGATGATTCCAACTGTTGCAAAGACGAAGATATCTAACAGACTAGGCAGGCTTGAAAAATGAGGGAGAGCAAATAAAGTAGAAGGAAGAAGCAAATCAAGACCAAATCGCGAATGCTTAAAGAAAGCGTGTTGAAGTAATCCTCTATAGATTAACTCTTCCATCAGTGGCACTAGAAAGAACAGAGTTATATAGATACCTAGCTCAGCAAAGTTAGTCCCACTATAACCAATCAATACGGCCCAACCATCAGCAGTTGACTGAACATGTTTAGCTGTCTGAACGTTAAAAGAAATCTGGAACACTACCACTAATACTGTCAAAATCGAATACCAAAGCCATTTTTCTCTTGGAATGCGAAAGAGATAGCCATGGCCCGTCTTAACCAGAATCCAAATCATGACTCCGCTAAATAGCAAACTCAGGATATTTTGAATCCAGAAGAAATTGCCAATTTGGGAAGAAAATTGCCAATAGTTTTGGACGATAAGCGTCAGCTGGGAAAGGCCAAATACGAAAAATAGGTAAGAGAAGACAGCACTCATTTTGAAAAGAAGGCGATATTTTTTCATAATAAATCCCCTATAGATGTATGTGTATCACATCGCCTAAACTCTTAGAACTACTCTTTTCATTTTTACATCCTAAAAATCACTACCTCCCCTAGAGAACTAAGGAAGGTAGTGATCACATTTTTAGGAATTAGGAATGAATACACGAAATCAATCGAACTTATGATTTTTTGTTTTTCAAGAATTCATCGTATTGTTTTTGCATTTCGTTCAATACTTTTTCGTAGGCACCTTCAGATTTCAATTTTTCCATCAATTCTGGGATTGCTTTATCTGGGTCTACAGTACCAGTGTTGATAGCTGTATCGAATTGTTGCATTGTGTTAGAAATTGCTGAGATTTCAGATTTCACACTGTCAGTGTTAAAGATGAATCCAAGTGCTGGAGATTCTTTAGCTTCTGCCAATTGTTTCTTAGAATCTTCGATTTGTTGGTCTGTAACGTTTTCGTTGATGTAAAGAATCCAGTTGTTACCAGTGTTCCATCCACCCATGTGAGTGTTTCCTTTGTATCCATCAAGGACACGAATACGATTTTCTTTACCTTCAATTTTTTCCCAGTTCTTACCTTCTGGACCATAAACAAGACCGTTCAAGAGTTCTGCGTTCGTGTTCAAGAGGTTCAACACTTCCATTGATTTTTCTTTGTTCTTAGAGTTGTTTGAGATGACAAAGTTAGCAACTTGTGTTGTCTGGTTTTTCTTGATGAGGTTAGTAAATGGTTTGATTTGGATATCTTTGTTTGCAACACGTGAGAGCAAGCTGTTACCGTAGTCAGCTGGTCCTACTGTTTCTTCACGAACGAACCAAGTATCTTGTTGAAGGTCAAATGAAGTGTCGCTTGTTGCTACGTCTTTTGGAATGTATCCTTCTTCATAGAATTTGTGAAGAGTCTTCAAGTGTTCTTTGAAACGAGGCACTTCGTAACGGTTTACGATCTTAGTAGTATCTCCTTCAAGGTCGATAACAAATGGAAGTCCGTTTGGAACTGGGTAGTCAAAGTTATCAGATGGAATAAAGTTCTTCGTAACTGCAAATGGCACTACGTCTGGAGCTTTTTCTTTGATTTGTTTCAAGACTGGTTCAAGTGTTTCGTATGAAGTGACACCTGAAATGTCAATACCATATTTTTCAAGAAGAGTTCCGTTGAAGGCAAAGTTTTGAGATGATGCAACGTTAGCTGCAACTGGTACTGCATAGATCTTACCGTTTACAGTGTTCCCTTTGATGTAAGCTGGGTCAAGTGCTTTGTAAAGCTCTGCTCCTTCTTTTTTATACAATTCTGTCAAGTCAGCATAAGCACCTTTTTGAGCATTTACGACATAGTTAGATGCAAATGCGATATCATAATTTTCTCCAGATGATGTGATAACAGACATCTTCTTATCATAGTCACCCCATCCAAGGTATTGGATATCCAATTTAGCACCGACTTTTTCTTCGATGATTTTGTTTGCATTTTCTAGCAATTCATCCAAGTTGTCTGGTTTGTCACCGATTTGGTACATTTTAAGAACAGGTTTTTCACTTGAAGCAGTGTCAGCAGCTTTTTTGTTGTTACCTGTAAGGTTTCCACAAGCAGCAAGACCAGCAGCCAAAGCGACTACGCTAGCAGATGCAAAAGCATATTTTTTCCAGTTTTTCATGATAAAAACTCCTTTTTTTATTTTTAAACTTATAAACGATTTAATGATTTGTAACTTCAATCGCTATGATGAAGTTGGGAAGGGAGAAACGGTGTTTCTCAGCAAATGCTATTCTTTCACACCACCGATCGTCAAACCTTTAACAAAGTAGCGTTGGAAGAATGGATAGAGAATCGCGATTGGAAGGGTTGCAACGACAACCATAGCCATACGACCTGTTTCTTTTGGAAGAGCAACTCCCAGTTGACCAGATAGGCCGACTGCTTTTGCGATGTAGTCCATATTTTGCTGGATTTGCATGAGCAAATATTGCAATGGATACAAGTTATCACTCTTGATGTAAAGAAGGGCGTTGAACCAGTCGTTCCAGAAACCAAGAGCTGTCAAAAGCGTGATGGTTGCGATACCTGGAAGTGACAATGGCAAACAGATCTGGAAGAAGATCCGAGCTTCACTGGCACCATCGATACGAGCAGATTCGAGGATTGCTTCTGGAATGGTCTTCTTGAAGAAGGAACGCATCAAGATGATGTTGAATGGCGAGAGAAGCATTGGAACAATCAAGGCCCAAACGGTATCACCCAGTTGAAGCAGGCGAGTGACCACGATATAGCCTGGTACCAAACCAGCGTTGAACAACATACTAAGAAGAGCGAAGATCGTGAAGAATCTGCGGTACTTAAAGGTTGTCCGTGAGATAGCGTAGGCATAAGTTGTCGTGATGAAGACGTTGGTCACTGTTCCGACTACGGTTACAAAAACTGAGATAAAGAGCGCTTGGAGGATCTTATCTTTAAACTGAGCTAGGAACTGGAATCCATCTACACCAAATTTCGAAGGGAAAAAGCTATATCCATACTGGAGGATGCTCTTTTCGTCTGTCACCGAAATGATGATAACGAAGATAAAGGGCAAGATACAAGAAAGAGCGATCAAACCAGAGATGATACTAAAGAAGATATCTGCTTTCTTACTGAAGGAGTGAATGCCGACATTATCGATTTTTTCTTTTTTAATTTTCTTTTCTGCCATATTCTCCTCCTTTCTAGAACAAAGCGGAGTTTGGATCGACTCGTCTTGCAAGCAAGTTTGATAGGATAACCAGAATCAAACCGACTACGGATTGGTAAAGACCGGCTGCTGAAGCCATACCGATATCTGCTGTCTGAGTCAAACCATTAAAGACATAGACGTCCAAAACGTTAGTTACATTGTAAAGCTGACCAGCATTGTGTGGGATTTGATAGAAGAGACCAAAGTCTGCACGGAAGATATTTCCGACTGCAAGGATGGTCAAGACTGTCACAAGTGGAGTCAACTGAGGAATGGTTACGTTGCGAATGCGTTGCCACTTGCTAGCCCCGTCCACTGTTGCTGCTTCGTAGTAGGTTGGGTCAATTCCCATGATCGTCGCATAATACATGACACTGCTATATCCAAAGCCTTTCCAAATACCTAGGAAAAGGAGAAGGTATGGCCAAATGCCTAAGTCAGCGTAGAAGTTGACTTCCTTCATGCCAATGGATGTTAGGAAATGGTTGAAAACCCCTTTGTCAATGTTTAGGAAGGCATCTGTAAAGAAACTGATGATAACCCATGACAGGAAGTAAGGGAACAACATAGACGTTTGGAAAATCTTAACCATTCTCTTAGAGCGGAGCTCGCTGAGGATGATGGCAATCCCTACTGATACAATCAAACCGATAAAGATAAACCCGAGATTGTAAAGAACGGTATTTCGAGTGATGATAAAGGCATCTTTTGAACTAAACAAGAATCTGAAATTATCTAACCCGACCCATTTACTATTCACAATACTATCTATGAAACCATTACTGGTCATATGGTAGTCTTTAAAGGCGACCACATTCCCAAATACTGGAATGTAAAAGAATAGAATCAACCAGAGTGCCCCTGGTAAAACCATCAAGAGAAAGATCCAGTTATCTCTCAAGGTCTTTGAAAACTTTTTCATAATTTCCTCCCTTTTTATTCCTAAAAACTGATTTCATCGAATTTTTAGGTTTGATAACGATTACATTATTAGTATACTCCTATTTGAAGGCTAGGTTAAACTACTAATTATAGAAAAAACTCCACAAATTATTTTATGTGGAGAAGTTTTTTATAAGAAATAGGTTTCACGAGAAACACTCTGACTCGGAAAAAAGACCTTTAAGTCGTATAAATCGTTGAAGCTGTCGCAATGGTATGCCACTGGTTGGCTGTAGTTGCTGCGAAATCCTTGTCTGCATAGAAGTCAGTAAATGGTAGAATTCCAACTTCTAGCTCGTCGATGCGGTCAATTTGACCTGCCAGATAAGCCTCGATACGACTTTCTGCTCGCTTGATGCGTTGTAAGAGTCCGCCCATACGGATATCCACTGTATCCAAGCCAAAGACCTTGTTTTCTTTCAACCATTGGTGGCTAAAGAGTTTGTGGAAAGTTTCGATAGCGCTTCTCAATTTTGGTAATTCTTCTCTGGCGATTTCTCTCAGACTTTCTTTATCGTTTACTTGGTAGGCCTGACGAAGGCGTCGTCCCACATCGACTTTACTACTTAAAATCTGGTTCAACTGGGTCTGAGTTTCAAAGAGGTAAGCATAATTTCCTGCTTTTTCTTTGATTTCAGCAAGCGTCTCAGCAGCCTGAGCAAAGTGCGGTTTGTCCTGTTCAGGTGTCATGTGTCTATCAAGAATAGGGCAGAGAACATCCTGATAAAAGACATAGCGGTTGGGATTGATACCACTGAGATTACCTGGCAGGTCTGGCAAGAGGTTGGCAAGGTCAATCTGCATGAAGTCCTCAACTGATAGACCTGTATTGGTCTTGAAGTGAGCAGACAAACGGTCTAGGTCACTGCGGTAGCTGAGTTCAGCCCAGATTTGCAGACTTGGTAGGATAGAGAACTGGGCAGTTTCTCCACCATTGTCCCCCCAACCCGTCACAATGACTTCCTTGATCTGATTGGCACGACAGGCTTTATTGGCCTCCATAGCGATGAGACGGCTGAAATGGTTGTTGGGCGTAAAACCAATCCACTTCCAAGCCCCAACTGCAAAGGCGATATCCTGGCTAATCTTGTGGTGATTGCGGAAATTGCGATTGTATTTTTCCTCGCTATCCTGATAATAATCCCAGTAAACCAAGGTCACACGGTCTTTGAGACGGTCTAGGTAGACACGAGTTTCCTCAGGAATTTCCACATCACGGTCGTACTGACCATCCGCTGACATGAGTTTAAAGAACATATCACTCCACATCTGGCAGTGGAAACCATACTTGTCAGCAATATCCAGCACGCGCTCCAAGTGTTGACACATGAGGAGACTACGGTCCACAACACCGTTCAAAATGAGGTAGCGTCCCAAACCAACCAAATGGGCTTCGTCCATCCCGATATTGACCTTGCGTGTTTGTAGTTTAGATAGCGTCGCAAACATGCCGTCAATTAGGTCGTAAACTTTTTCTTCGCCTATGAGGAGAATATCTTCTACATCACGGAGCTCTTGCACTTCTTTGACACCCCATTTAACGAAGGCCGACAAATGAGCCAAGGTCTGGATGCAAGGCACAAAGGTCATGTCAAACTGCTGGGCGTAGGCTTCTATTTCCTGCAACTCCTCAGCCGAATAAGCTCCACGGAAATAACCAAAATAAGGTTGTCCTTCAATCTGGTAGGTATCTTCCATGTAAAGCTCAAAGGTTGAGTAGCCCATGAGAACCAAGACCTCAATCATCTGCTTGGCAGAAGCCACATTTAGCACCGCATTTCTCGAACAGTCTGCCATATAAGCCAAATCTTCATAAGCTGCTTGTTCTTCAATCTCTACCTTGTCACCTTCTGCTAGAGCCGTTACCAACAAGGACAAGGCACGATAAAGTTGGTGAGGTTTGCGGTAGGTCAATTGATAGTGACCACCCTCACCCTTGATAGAGATAGAGGCCTGGTCAGACTGAGTAACAGCCACTTCCACATCTGGTAGGGAAATGTGACTTTTTAAAACCTCAATAGCTTGCGCTTGTTTGGGACTAAGTCCTGTAAATCTTACCACTGATTTTCCTCCTGTAGCCAGTTGACAAGGGCACCGTAGAGATTGGCATCTGCATGATAGGTGCAAGCTTGGATAACTGGTGCGACCGTGTATTCTTCGTAGGTTTCGACAAATGCATCAACAGCTTTTTTGACGCCTTGGATAAAATCTGGATTTTGACTGATAGAGCCTCCCAGACTAATGACATCTGGATCGATGAGATACTGGATATTGAGCAAGCCTTGAGCCAGATTACGGTTCATGCGCTCAATGGCTTCTTGGCAAAGGGCATTGCCTGCTGCGGCCTCTTGGTAAATCTTGCGACCGTCCCAGTCAGTCTGACCTGACTTTTCAATTACGTAGCGGACCATATTTCCAGTTGACGCTAGTTGCGACCAGTTGTTGAGTTTTTCAGCAGGTGTAATGGTTGTCATGTAGCCAAACTCTCCCCCCAAGCCGTGGCGACCTCGGTGAAGTTTGCCATTGATAATCATGGCACCACCGATTCCAGTCCCAATCACGACACAGGCTGCATTTTCAATTTCTGGGTGAGCCAACAGTTCACTAAGTCCAACACAGTTGGCATCATTTTCTAGATGGACAGGTAGCTGATGATGAGCAAGGGCCTCATACCAAGAAAAACCGTGGATATAAGGTACAGCACTAATTCCCTCAATCACACCTGTTTCTTGATTGACCGCGCCTGGAACGCTCATGGCGATTCCACTATAATCTTGCTCTGCCAAGCGTTGGTCTAGCCAAGCTAGTAAATCCTCCAAACTTTCTGGCGTCGGAGTACTTGTCTTATCTAGTATTTTTCCATCAGAAGTCAGACTGGCAAACTTAATTCCAGTCCCTCCGATATCAATGGTTGCAATGGTCATTGTTCTTTACCGTAAAAAGGGGCGAATCAGCAGTTAGTCCTTACTCTTTCGCCCCTCCTTTCTATCTCATAGTATTAGTTATCAAACACTTTAAAACTGTTAAATGTCTTCTTTTTTGATCAATTCTGTGCGAATCTCTTGTGGTGCTAAGAGTCCTGAATGAACAGGATAAGGCCGCTCAAGCAAGTCCAAAATAGTTTGTTGGTGTTCTGATATACGCACATTTTCTTGACTCATATTGTAGTAACGGAGGACATATCCTTCTTCATTTTCAGCTACCTTAAAGGCTGTCGGGCAGACTTGTGGTAAGCTAAGCGCTGCATGACTCAAGAGGCTGCCCGTCGCTGCCACACTTCCTTCTTGTTTAGCAACTTGAAGACTAGTGAATGGTGTTTGGAAGGCTTTGGCACGACGGAAAGCGGAGAAGCGTTCCCCTGCTTGGTGGCATTCAAGTGCAAACTCGACTTCAAACTCACGCAAGCACTGAGCCTCTGGTGTCGGGAAGTAACCCCAGTCACCTAGCTCACCTGAGGCACGAAGAATGGTCACTGCAATAGTATCGTCTCCAAGGATTTCATACTCGTGCAATCCTTTATTAGCCACTGTCACCCCTTTTTCATCATCATAAAGGCTGACGAAGGCTTGTTGGTGTTGAGGATTTTCAGGATTTTCCCAAGAAGCAGCTGGTTTGTTTGATCGTGTCACCACCTCATAAATGCTTTCAGAGTCATTGCTTGGACGCGTGTTATGAGTCTTAACCAAGAGACGGATACGGTGGTCCTTGGCTGTGTTGGTAAAGCGAGTCTTGAAACGAATTTGTGGATTGTCAACAAAGACGGTCATCTCTGTTTCCAGAGGAAGGGTTGTCAATTCTTCTGAACGTCCAGCTTCACGCGTCATAAACTCGATGATACCTCTTTGTTCCGCATCCAGTTTTTCATCTGCACTTACTGGAATTGTCAATTCATGTTGGAGCAAGATCTTAGCAAAACGTGCTGTATTTTCCAAGACTTCACAGCCTTTGAGTTCTGCGTAGATAGGCTCTGTTCCTTTTGGTTGGAAATAGATGTACTCATTTCCAATGTCACCACGGTCTTCAAAGCGAATAACATCTTCATAAGCTTCATGAGTTGTCTTGTCGTAGACCGTGATGTTTTCATCCACACTTACCGTTACAAATGGCGTATCAATCACTCCATTTTGGTAAATACCGTCACGGTGTTCTTGTTCTCCTTCAAGCAATTGGAAGGTTGTCCAAGAAAGTGGTGCCAGATGAACCGGCACTGTCACGCGCACTTGTCGAGCAATGCGAGCCTGACGGAACTTGTCTTTTGGCAAATCATACTCAAAATTAGCTCCCAGATCTTCGATTTTCGCTTCTACAGCATGCCCTTCCAAGTCTTCGACACGGTAGCTTGGCAAGGTCAAGGCTGCCATCTTCTTATAGCCTTCTGTTGGGTGCAATTCTTTGAAATCACAAGTCGCTACATCAATCACGGTGCTGACTGTATCAACCTTGTCGTGCAAGCCTGTGTTGATGGCGGTAAAGAGATGGTCGCTTTGGGCTTCGTGGGTTGCGATTTTGCCCTTCCACTCGTTGAGAAGATTGGTCTTAACGAAGTTTCCAACTTGGTTGACCTTGGCAAAACGTGTTTCCATCTCACGGTGAACTTCGTCAATACTACAGCCACAGATACTATCATGGGGCGCATTTTGTAGAAGGACTTTCCAAGCATAGGTCAACTGGTCCTTGTGGTTATGTCCTCCAGTGATGACCGTCAATGGTTCTACGACTTGTTCTAGCAGGTTGCTATTTTCTTGGAAAGCTTGTTTAAGGTAAATACGGGATGAAGAAGTGTTGGCAAGCGTGTACCAACCGTCTGTTTCTTGACTGGTCAACTCACCCGTAACGGTAGATAGTTGCTCAGGCAGAGCACTTTCTACTGCGTGGATATAGTCATCAAAGGAACTATGCACAAAGGTCACATCTGGGAAGAGTTCATTTGCAACACGAATGGCTTCACTCAGATTGCGCTGTACAGGCTGGTGGTCACAGCCGTTCATCATCAACCATTGGTTGGTTGAAGCATAGTCACGCACGTCTGACAGTTTTTGTTTCCAAAAGGCTAGGGCTTCATCCTTATCAACAGGGATTTCATTCCCATTACTGTACCAGTTGGCAAAGAGGATACCGAGAACGCGACTTCCGTCCGCACCCTGCCAGTACATTTCTGAAAACTGGGAAGTAAACTGCGCATCTTCGAGGACTTGGTTGTCAAATCCAATTGGCTTCACACCACGGCCAAAGGCTGCCACGTGAATGCCTGATTTTTGAAGGATTTGAGGCGCTTGTCCCATATTTCCAAAGGTATCTGGGAAGTAACCAATCTGAGTGGATTTGCCCCATTTTGCACATTCTGCTTGACCAATCAAGGTATTGCGGACATTGGCTTCACTGGAGATCAAGTAGTCATCCTGCAAGATATAGAAAGGTCCAATCTTGAGCTTGCCTTGGTCGATGTAACCTTGGACTTTGTCGCGATTTTCAGGGCGAATCTCCAAGTAGTCATCAAGGACAATGGTTTGACCATCCAAGTGGAAGCTCTTGAACTCAGGGTCATTTTCAAAGAGATCAAAGAGATTGTCAAATAATTCCACCAACTGCATACGGTGGCTTTCAAAAGGCAAGTACCACTCACGGTCCCAGTGACTATGTGAGATAATATGTACAACAACATTTTCCATGAGTAAAACCTCATTCTAACTTAAATTTTTATTTCTATCTAATTAAAGAACTGACTAGCGAATATCCAGATAATCCAAGACCAACTCACAGAACATCATGTTGGCCCATGAGAACCATTCACGAGAGTAGAGAGTTGGATCGTCCACGTGGAAGCTTTCATGCATGACACCTGTGCCACCATCGCAGGCAACGAGCTGATCGAGCAAGAATTTCTTCTCCGCCTTATCTCTTGTTGTCAAGCCTTGGATAGAAAGGGCGATTGGCCAGATATAGCGATAGAAGGTATGAGAACTTCCGAGACCGCTAGCGTATTCTCCTTGGTAGAAGTATGGATTTTCAGGGCTCAGAATGGTACGACGAGTTGCTTGGTAAACCTCATCGTCAATCGCACAGTAACCAAGATATGGAGCAGCCAGTAGACTTGGCACGTTTGGATCATCCATGATGCTAGCATTTCCTAGACCATCCACTTCAAAGGCGTAAATCTTTTCACCTTTGCTGTTAGTGGTATAGGCGTAATTTTCAATGCCTTCTCGTATTTCAGACTGGAGACGCTTAGCGTCTGCGATAATACTCTCACTATCATCTAGGGCCAATGCTGCAAAGATTTCTTGCACATAACCCAAGACGACTACGGCAAACATATTGGATGGAATCAAATAGCTATACTGACAGCAGTCATCACTTGGACGGAAGGCTGACCAGGTCATGCCTGTCACGGCAAAGTCAGGTCCAAAGCCATCATTTACCAGAGTATCTTCCTTGCGGTCTGTATCCCGAACAAAACGATATGGAGAGTTGTTGTGGTCCTGCTCTACTTTCCAGAGATGAAGAATTTCCTTGGTCGCTGTGACAAAAGTGTCATCAAACTGACTGGTCTCACCAGTCTCTTTCCAAAGGAGATAAGCCAACTGTAAAGGATAGCAAAGCGAGTCCACCTCATACTTGCGCTCCCAAATCCAGCCGTTAAGATCTGTGTGATCGGTCTCATGGTGACCCTTCCAGTTCTCCTCAATGTTAAAGGAGTTGGCATAAGGATTCTTGAGCACCAAGGTCATCTGACGCTTGACCAAACCTGCAATGGTCTGACGCAAGAGAGGATCTCTTTTAGCCACATGAAGATAGGGTCTGAGTTGGGCAGTCGAATCACGAAGCCACATGGCAGGGATATCCCCTGTTAATACAAAGGTTGAACCATCTTCTAGGATTTCGACCGTATTGTCCAAGGTGTCGGTGTAACAACGCTCGAAAACATCGACCCACTCTGGATGGTCCTTAGCCCGCTCCGCCACTTCGTCCAGCCATTCTCTAACAATCTCTTTCGAATAAATCATAGTATTTTTTTCCTCTTTCAAACAAGTTTCATGTTCAGTATAAAAAAAAACGCCTCCAAAAGATATACACAAACTAAAGGCGTTTTGAAACAAACTTATGAAAAAAAGTTGGGGCTCTCCCCCAACTTTTCTATTCACTTTTCTTTTCGTCTTTTTTAACCTCTATCAAATGATACTCTTTTCTTTGAAGTTCTTCTTTTAACACTTCAAAATCTTCTAGCCCTCCACCATAGATTGGCCTTATACCCTCCTTAGCGACTAAATTGTCATCTTTCAATTCGTAACCATCGAAACCATAGTACTTGTAACTAACATTTGTAAATAAACTACCTTTACGCGTTACTTTATACACCGTAATTATATCAATGTCAGCACTTGACGTATTTCCTATTCCTGTAGTGATACCAATATAACTACCCTGAGGTTCTAAAGTATAGGTTTCGTTAGTACTATTCTTATTTAGCTCCTTGCTGTATGCATCATTTTTCTTCAATACATCAATTAAATTCTTCACATCTTTCGCATCTTTTAGACCTTCAACTGTTACTTCTACAGTTTTAGAGTCTACCACTTTTCCTTCTGCTTTCAAAGAATCGATACTTACGTCTTTCACTTTCAAAGTGACTTTGTCGCCATTTTTCAAGTTTCTTGGACGTCTACCATTTTCAAAATCAAAGTAGGCTTCATCCTTAGAATTTTTAGTGATTGTAATAGTGCCAGAACCGTTAAGTCCAGTGAATGTTACAGGTGTTTCTGTCAACAAGTCAGAAGCTGAAACCTTTTCATATTCTTTAAGATTTTCAACTTTGAAGGTTTTCTTTTCAGCTTTAAATGGTGAGTTTTTTGAGCTTGTTGTTACAGTGAACGTAACTTCGTCCCCATTTTTGAGACCATTTGTTTTGTCAAATTCATAATGGACACTACTAATCATCGCTTCTGCCTGTATCAATTTAGACGCCAACTTGCCATCTCTTGACACCTCTGCGTAAATAATAGGATCTTTTTTAGCCAAACCAGCTGCCTGATCTTTATTAAAGCCTACTTTTTGGTATGCTATTTCTGCTACTTTCTCAGCAATATCTTGACTATTATAAGTCACCGTTCCAGATTCTTCATAACCTGAAAACTCAACTTTGACGTCGCCAATCAAGCTTTTTGGTTGCGACTGGATAACATTGTATCCCACAAATGCCACAATAATAACGGCTACTGCCACAAGAGCTGCAATGATTTCTTTGCGTTTCGTTGCAAACAATCCTTTGGCTTTTTCAACTACTTGTTGAGCTGAAGCCTCAGCTGAAGCTTTTGCATCTTCTTTCTGTTCTGGCTTAGAATCTTTCTCTTCCACCACTTCTTCAGATTGGTCATCTTTTGCTTGCTCAGAAGCAGCTTCTCCCACAGTTTCTGGTTCTTGAGTAGCAACTGACTCCACATCCTCTACAGGCGTGTTTTCAACCTTCTCTACAGATTCTTCGTTATTCACATTATTTACCGAATCACTCATAAAAAATCCCCTTTTCTTTTTTATTGCCTCCATTCTAACAAAAGAATGAATATTTGTAAATTGTTAACCGAAATTTATAGGGGCATTTACTTTTTAAAATTCGTTTATTGACAATTTCATGTTATACTAAACAAAAACTCCCACAGAAAGCTTTTTTATGAAACCACTACTTGAAACCATCGATACCCGCTTTGGGACTGCTAGCAAGCATGCCTTTTCTCGAGGAAATACCCTGCCCTACACAGGCGTTCCTTTTGGGATGAATTATTTTGTGCCTCAGACCAGCGACCAGGAGGGAGCTTGGTTTTTCGATCCGCATCTGCCTATCTTTCAGGGGATTCGATTAACCCACCAGCCCAGTCCTTGGATTGGGGACTACTCTTGGCTCCTTCTGACACCTGTCATAGGCCAGCTAGGTGGAGACAGCCTCTTCCATCGTCAGTCTTCCTATGATATGGATAAGGCCTCTTTCCAACCTCATTATCTGAAGATTTTCTCCCTGCGCTATCAGATTGAAACCCAGCTTACACCGACTTGCTACGGCGCTTCTATTCGTTTCAAGCAAAAGCAAGGCAAGGCCCTCTCCCTCTACCTTCATGCAGCAGATGACCTAACAGTTGAGCAGGTAGATAAGCGGACTCTGACCCTAAGACAAGAAGGCAAAACAGAGACCAATAAAAATCCGCTGATACTCTTCACTGCCCTACAAATAAATACGGATATTCTTGCTGTCAACCAAGAAAGCGGAGACTGGCGAATTGACTTAGCAAGCAGTCAAGCCGAGATTCAACTAGCAACTTCTTTCATCTCCCCTTTTCAAGCTCTGCTTAATCTACCTCAAAAGGACTTTGATAGCTGTAAGGCAAGTGCCCAAGAAGACTGGGAAAATCTCCTCCATCGTTTTGATATCGTGGAGACAGGGGAAGCCAACCGAACCTTCTTTGATCACTGCCTTTACAGACTCTTCCTATTTCCTCAGACTTTTTATGAGGTTGATGAATCAGGGCAGGCCATCCACATGGATTTGTCTACTGGTACTGTCAAGCCTGGTGTTCTCTTTAGCAACAATGGTTTCTGGGATACCTTCCGCACTACCTTTCCCCTCTTTGCTCTTATCATACCGGAACACTATCGCCACTTTCTAGAAGGTTTCCTCAATAGCTACCGCGATACTGTTTTCCTTCCAAAATGGCTAGCCCCAGATGAACGCGGCATGATGCCAGGGACTCTATTGGACGGTATTATCGCAGATAGTGCCTGCAAGGAAATGGCTCCTGACTTGGAAGAAGAACTCCTCCAAGCCATGTTGGAGACAGCCACTAAGTCCGACCCTCTCGGCATCAATGGTCGTCACGGATTAACCCAATACCAAGAACTGGGCTACCTCTCTACCGACCACCACGAAAGTGTCAGCCACACCCTAGACTACGCCTATAGTGATTTTTGCATCGCCAGCTGTGCCGAAAAACTAGGGAAAACAGAGATTGCTAACACTTATAACACTTCTTCTCAAAATTTCCGTCATCTCTTTGACTCTGAGACAGGCTACATGCGAGCGCGAGATCGTCAAGGAAACTTCCGTCCTGACTTCTCTCCTTACAGTTGGGGACGTGACTACGCCGAATGTTCTGCCATTCAAGCGACTTTAGGTGTCTTACATGACATCCCAGGTTTGCGTCAACTGATGGGTGGAAAAGAAGTCTTTAGTCGCTACCTTTTGAAAGCCTGTCAGGATACTCCTCTCTTTGAAACAACTGGCTATGGTTACGAGATTCATGAAATGAGCGAGATGGCTACTGCTCCCTTTGGACAAGTCGCCATTTCCAACCAGCCTAGCTTCCACATACCTTATCTCTTTCGCTACAGCGACTACCCAGACTACACTGCTCTACTCATCAAAACCTTGCGTCAGAAAGCCTTTCACCCCAGCTGGGAAGCCTATCCTGGCGATGAGGACAATGGCAGCCTCTCGGCTTGGTACATCTGGTCGGCTCTCGGTTTTTATCCGACCTGTCCGGGCAAGCCCAGCTATGATCTCGGAGTCCCTCTCTTTGACCACCTCCGTATCTACCTAGCCAAGGAAAATAAATGGCTGGATATCCATGCCGAGCAAAACCACAGCCATTTCAACTTTGTCAAAGAATGCCGATTGGACAAGAACATAGTATCTAGCATTCAACACCAAGACCTCTTGAAAGCTGAGCAACTGACCTTCACCCTCAGCTGGCTACCAAATCACTCCTAACCAAAAGAACCTTTGCATCGCGCAAAGGCTCTTCTTTTATGAAACTTGGACCTGAAGCTGGTCAACCAGCTGCCCATCTACCGTCAAATTCAGATAAAAATCTAAGCTTTTATCTCCTGCAAAATACAAGGTTGGTAGCGTTAGCCTTTTTTCAGTCTCGCCAACTTGAAACGCAAGGACTTGAATCTCGTCCCGATAAACGACACCATGCACACCCGTCCCTGGTTGAATCGAAATCTTAGCTTCTAAAGGACTGCTAGATTCTATGCGCTTCACTGTAAAGTGGACATTTTCTCCCTTGATCACAGCCAGACTTTTTTCTGAGAACTCTAGTTGCTGAACAGCTTCTTTTTTTGACAAGCTAGGTGTTTTATAGAGTGAAATTTTGGCCAACAAAGGCAAAGCCTGTGTCTCTGTAATGGTCACACGTATCTTCTGCGCCTCAACGACTGATCCTCGTAAGAGACGTTTGTAGCCAACAGTATAACCAGAGCCAAACTCCTGCCAGGTACCATTCAACTCTACTTGAACATGAAAAGCGGCGATGCGTTGCCCCAGCTTCAAATCTTCTCTCAGCTCGATCACATCAAAAGTTTTAGATGTCCCTAAATCGAGCTCTAATTGGATTGGCAACTCTGCATCACTTGCCCAAGAACTAGCCTCCAGTCCATCTGTCAGATGATGACAAACAAAGTCTGGTGATAGAGCAGGGCCAGATACCTTGGCTCCCAAAGCCAAATCTTCCCTATAGAGCTCATCACGGTAGGCAGCAAATTCATAGAGACGCTGGATATCCTTTTCATCAAAGAGGCCATCTTGGTTCGGTGGGATATTAAGCAAGAGTGGAGTTCCCCGCCCTACCGAGTGAAAGTAGATTTCGACCAACTCCTCCAGAGACTTAGGATCCTGATCCTCATGGTAAAACCAGCCCGGCCGAAGAGAAACATCTGCCTCACCGATTGAAAATAGCGTCCCAAAGGGGTCTCCGTGCTGTAGATAATCTAATTCCGCCTCTGTCCCCAACTGGTCTGGCTTGACTTTTTGCCACAAGGGATCCCCTGCATAGCCTCGTTCATTTCCAATCCAGCGAATACTGGTTTCCTCAGTTGAGAAAATCAAACAATCGCCCTGCAAGTCACGAATGGTTTCAAACCAGGTCTCAAACTTATAGTTGACCTTCTGGGCCCCTTCTCCTCGAGCACCATCCATCCATACCTCAGCGAACTTCCCGGCATTGCCATAGGCAGAATTTGACAAGATCTCCTTCAATTGAGCCAGATAGTAGGCATTGTAGTCCGCTTCTCGGTCCACATGATAAAGGGGACTATAGGCATCCCAAGGAGATAAATAAACTCCCATATCCATGTCAAACTCAGTTGCGGCTTGAGAAACTTCAAGGAGCAAGTCCCCCTTTCCATCCCTCCAAGGGCTAGCCTTGACCGAATAATCTGTATGTGCTGTCGGATAGAGGACAAAACCATCGTGGTGCTTCACCACCAAAATCAGTTTTTTAAAACCTGTTTCTTTGAGTACCCGAACCCATTCACGCGCATCTAACTTGGTCGGGTTAAAACGCATAGGATCCTCTTGCCCACTTCCCCATTCTTGGTCATAAAAGGTATTGGGGCCAAAATGGATAAAGGCAGCTAGTTCATCCTCTAAATAAGCTAGCTGGGCCTGACTTGGTAATGGCCCATGTGGTTTTATGTTCGTCATCATCTCATATCTCTTTCTCTTGTTCACAAAGTTATCCACAACTTGTGGATAAGAAAACATACCTAAAAACTAGTCTTTTCAGACTCCAGCTTTTAGACTTGGAAGCCTTCACCCTAAACAGACCTTTGTCAAATAGCTTTATACTAAGGTTTCTACTAGTTCTCTAGCGAGTTACTAATGTACGGAACTATTATCAGGATACTTCAACACCATGGATTAGATATCATTCTTCCTCAGACTTATCCACAGATTGTGAATAAACTATTGTTCCGGACTGCTCTCTCCTTGACTATAACAAAAAGCGATAGTAGCGTCAATATGACTAAGATTTCTTCCTAAATCCCCTGAAAAGATTCTATAATTTGTACAATCGTAGCTTTTGCATTCGTCAGCTAGTTAGAAGCAGCCAGTAGAAAATGACTTCTTTACCACATTGTGAGCAGCACAGCTGTGGTACTATAATACCTAACAATCTAATCATTTATAGCAAAAAATCCCGCAGATTTGCGGGATTCTCTCTTGCATCAATGCGCCAACATTTCTTGGGCGATTTCTTGGCCAGATAGGTTATCTGGGTAGTAGGTTGGCCAGTTATCCATCTCTTCAAAGAGGGCTTCTTGGCTAGTACCTCCAAAGAAGATATGGAAATGTTCTGCCTTAACTGGGGCAATATTGTGGTCACTAAACTGAACATACTTGAACTGTCCAGCGTCCGCATCTGTCACTTCAAAGAGGAAGCGCACGCCACGATTGCCTTTCTTATAAGTCAAGATTTTCTTGCCGACATACTTGTAGGTGAATTTCTTGCTTTGCCCACCTTGAACAAATTCCATAGTGTTGTCCGTGATGTTGATTTTGGTCACATCTGTCTGATAGCCTTTTCTATAGTAGGCCTTGTACTCATCCTTGGTCATCTTACCAGTCAACTTAGCCTTGTAGTCAAAGACTTGATCAAAGGTCCCATCTTCAAGGAAAGGATAGACCGACTGCCAGTTACCAGCATAGTCACTCAAGGTGCGGTCCTTGACATCTGCATCCTCAAAGTAACCATTGTGAACTGTCTTGGTATTTTCTTCCTTCTCTGGCTCGATTTCTGGTCCTTCTTGGTCCGTTGTCTGCTTCAAAGCCTTGAGGTTTTTCTCCATCACGGAGATGTAGTCCTCACCGGCCTTGGTTGCTTCTTCTGTTAGACTTTCTAGCGGATTGAGCACGTCTAGTTTGACGCCAGTTTCTTTTGAGAGGGTATTGGCGAGGGCTTGTGAGGCATTTTCCTCAAAGTAGATATAAGAAATCTTGTTTTTCTTGATATACTCGGTCAATTCTGCCAAACGTGTTGCTGATGGTTCTGCATCTGGTGAGAGACCTGAGATGGATACTTGCTTGAGACCATAGTCCAAGGCAAGGTAGTTAAAGGCAGCGTGCTGGGTCACAAAGCTCTTTTGTTTGGCTTGAGACAAGCCATCTGTGTATGCTTTGTCCAAGGCTTGCAATTTTTCGATATAGGAAGCTGCATTCTTCTCAAAAGTCTCTTTTTTATCAGGATAATCTGCTGACAAGCTGTCACGGATATGCTCTACCAGTTTGATGGCGCGTGCTGGTGAAAGCCAAACGTGGGGATCGTAGTCGTGATGGTGACCCTCACCACCATGATCATGCCCTTCCTCTTCTTCCTCACCACCTGGCAAGAGGAGCATATCACCTGTCGCCTTGATGGTTTTCACCTTTTTCTTATCCAAGGATTCTAACAATTTTGGAACCCAAGTTTCCATGTTTTCATTTTCATAGACAAAGGTATCTGCATCTTGGATTTTAGCAACTCCCTTGGCAGACGGTTCGTATTCGTGAGGTTCTGTACCAGCACCAATTAGAAGTTCTACATTAGCAGTATCTCCTGCGACTTGTTTGGTAAATTCGTAGACAGGATAAAAGGTTGTCACGATATTTAGCTTCCCATCTGCCTGCTTTTGATTGGAACAAGCCACTAAAAACAAGGCACATAGACTAGCTAGTAGTAAGCTAATTTTTTTCATTTCATTCTCCTATTTGATAAAACGTTTCAGTAGACTGACTAACAAAAAGACAGCTACAAAGATAATGGTGATACTAGCGCTAGCAGGGGTTTCCGCATAGTAGGAAATGTAAAGTCCTGCTACCATTCCCAAAAAGCCAATAGCGCTGGCTAGTAACATAACGGATTTGAAGTTTTTCCCCAGACGAAGGGCAATGCTAGCTGGCAAGACCATAATGGTCGACACCAAAAGGGCTCCTGCAGCTGGAATCATAAGGGCAATGGCCACCCCTGTCACCATATTAAAGAGGATAGACATGGTACGAACTGGCAAGCCATCCACAAAGGCCGTGTCCTCATCAAAGGTCAGGATATACATTGGTCGCAAGAATAAGAAAGTCAAGAGTAAAACGACCGCAGCAATGGCAAAGAGGAACATCACCTGCTCCTGGCTAATGGTCACAATCGAACCAAAGAGATATTGGTCCAAACTCATGGAACTAGAACTTTTACCCTTACTCATCACGATAAGGGAGACTGCAAGCCCTGTAGACATGAGGATGGCAGTCCCGATTTCCATAAAGTTCTTATAGACTGTACGGAGATACTCCAGAAAGACAGCAGCGATCAAGACAATAGCAATGGTTGAAATAGTTGGAGAAATCCCCAAAACCAGACCAAAGGCTACCCCTGATAGAGAAACGTGACTGAGGGTATCGCTCATGAGACTCTGACGACGTAAGATAAGGAAGGTCCCAAGAACTGGTGAAAAGAGACTCATGGCAATGACAGCCAAGAAGGCCCGCTGCATAAAGTCATAAGATAGTAAACTAAGCATGGTCCACCTCCTGGTCACTCTCGTGAACGTTGAAACAACGCCATGGCGAGTCTTGGTTACGCACTAAGTGAATATTGCGGTCTGCGTAGGCCTTGACCTCCTCAGGGTCATGTGTAATCATCAAAACGGCCTTACCATGATGGTGGGCACTGTGGTGCATGAGTTCGTAAAATTCATTTTTGCTCCCCGCATCCATCCCTGTTGTCGGCTCATCCAAGACAAAGATATCTGGGTCCGAAGCAAACATCCGTGCAATCACTGCCCGTTGCTTTTGCCCTCCAGAGAGGGAACCAATTCGTTTGTCACGGTGTTCCCACATACCAACTGAGTCTAGACTGGCCTTGATATGCTCCTCATCGTGGGCGTTCAAACGACGGAACCAGCCCTTGCGCGGATAGCGACCCGACTTGACAAATTCATAAACCGTACTTGGAAAGCCAGCATTAAAACTGGCTATCTGCTGGGGAAGATAAGCTATTCTTAGTTTTTTACCATGAGTATTTGTCTTTGAGATGGTTACCTTGCCAAATCTTGGCTGCAAGATGCCTAGACTAGCCTTAATAAGCGTCGTCTTGGCAGCTCCATTTTCACCAGTCAGGGTGACAAACTCCCCACTATCAACACTGTAGTTGATGTGCTCGAGGACAGGTTCTTTGTCATAATAGAAAGACAAATCCTCTACTGTAATATACCGCATTATTTGATTTCTCCTACTAAAGCAGTTAAAAACCGCTGGATAACTTCTTGTTCATTTGGAGTAAACTGACTTGCTACTTGTTCATAGGCTAAGAGCGTGTGTTCATGATGATGGTGGTGTTCCTCTGCCACTGGTCGGGCTAGTTCTGTCAGTTGGTAAAAAATCACACGTGCATCTTTTGGATCTCTAGATGTCTCTAACATGCCCTCTTTGACCAAAGACTTGATAGCCTTGGTCACTGCCGCCTGACTGACATTGAGGCGACGGGCCAACTCCGAGTTGGTTAGGGATTCTTCGGACAAGAGCATGAGGATGTGTTCCTGAGTATTGGTCAAGGCAACGTCACTGGTGCAATGCCCGATTAGAATTTCATGCTGGTTCTCAGATCTTAAGATCACCTCGTTTAAAAAGTTATCGATTTCCTGTGCAAGCTGTCTCATGTGTTACTCCTCCCCTAGCTATCTTTTTCGTAAAAAATAGAGATAGCCACCGATCCTTTACTGGTTAATTATATCATAAACCAAAAAAGAGTCAAGGGAAAAAGGCGTAAAAACGTTTCCCTTGACTCTTCTAGATGTGAAATTTAACCTATTTTAGCTTTGGTTTTCGGCTCGATAAGATACCTGCCAAACCAGCTACCATTCCCATCAAGAGCAAGAAGATGGACTGTTCACTTCCTGTATTTGGGAGAGCTTTTTCTGAGACAACTGCCTTCTTGCTAAATTGACCTGCCACCTCATAAGTCAGTGGTACATTTGTAGTCGCATCGCTAGCAGCTGCATTCGTTTGAGGCGTTTCTACTGGCAGACTAAAGTCTTTAGAATCCACAGAAATCGTCCGTGAGTTCGGATTGATCTTTTCATACTGGGTCAAATCAGCGGTTTTAAGATACTCTTCAAAGGCTGCATCCATAGAAGGACCTTCTTCACGCGCGCCACCCAACATAGTGTAGCCATCACCACCTGCAGCTAGGAAATCATTGGTTGCAAGATAGTAGGTTTTTGCGAGGTCCAGAAGATCATAACGACCTGTTGCACGGTTTTTAACCTGGATGGCCAAGACACGTTTGCCTGATGGTAGGTTGGTATCATAGTAGACCTTCACACCCGAAACTTGCAAGAAACCACCACTTGGCTCTAACAATGGTTGCCCGTTCTCATCCAAGACCTTCTTGCCATCCTTATCGACCTGCAAGATAGATCCGAGTGATTTTTCAAACATATCCAAAACTTGTTGCCCCGTCACTTGGATTTGTGAGATGGTATTTCCAAATGGAAGAACGGCAATGACATTTCCTTTAGTGATTAGTTTGCCTTTTACAATGGTTTCACGCAAGCCACCACCATTTGTCACAGCGATGTCTGTCGGATGGCTAAATCCTGTCTGACCATACTGATAGAGGGAGTCCGCTACGACGTTTCCGAGGTTGGTTTCACGAACCCGAACATTTTCACGATCACCGTTTAGTTCTACAGGGCTGTTTGAGACAATCTCAACTGCATTTTCAGCATCGTATTTTTGTTTAATGTCTTTGACTAGTTTTTCAACTGTTGGATTGGCAGTCAGTTTCTTAGCATCAGCAGCCGGAATCTGAGTTGGATTGCCCAAAAGCTGGCGTGATTTGTAGGTGATTTTTCCTACATTATGAAGATAGCTTCCCGTCTGGTTATAGGTAACATTATCTCCATAGATCGTTGATTCTACTGTATGAGAGTGACCGTCGATTACTGTTACGCGTTTCCCTTTCAAACGAGGATTTTTAGACAAGGCTTCTGCCAAAGTTGAACCACGCCATTCTACTGGGGTTGTGGTATCCACACCCAAGTGAGCCAGCACAACATAGTGTTTGTAGTCCTTACCTTCTGCACGAGCCTTGGCTTGAACTTCTTCGATGACCTTATTGACTTCAGAGATTGGATCTGTAAAAGTTACCCCTTTGACATTTTTAGGGTGAGTTTTGGTAGCTGTTTCAGGTGTTGTCACGCCGATTACAACAAACTCATCACCTTCCACAGTCTTATCTTTATCAACGATTGTAGAAGCTTCAAAGAGACGAGCTCCATTGACATAAGTATTTGAGCTAAGTAATGGGAATTTCAAGATTTCCTTGTATTTTTTAACTTCATCAAGACCAAAGTCAAACTCATGGTTTCCTACTGCCATGGCATCATACTGCATCTGATTGAGAATTTCAGCGCGTGCTTCACCCTTAGTAGAGTTGGAAATCGGTAAACCTTGGAAAGCGTCTCCCGCGTCAACAACCAGAGTATTTTGATTTGACTTCGCACGCTCCTGCTCAATGACAGTCGCTAACTTGGCATCTCCAATTACTCCTTTTTCCTCTACAATACGACCATGGACATCATTGGTGTGTAAGATAACGGTGTCCTTTTCTTCGCTTTTAGTAGATTCAGCAGGAGCTGACGGAGTTTCTGCAGGTGCAACTGCTTCTGAAGTTGCCGAAGTTGCTGAAGTTTCCGGTACCACAGGGCTCTCAACAGGAGCTGGAGTCGCCGACGTAGCAGGAGTCGCTACGACAGCTGAACTTTCTGCAGGAGTTGTTGCTTCTTCAGCGTATACTTGTCCAGCTAAGAAGGCTGGAGCTAACAGGGCTGTCGATAAGACAGGTAATAAAGAACGTTTGTTCATTTTAAAATCCCTTTCTTTTCTTTTTCTCTTTTATATTATACGCTATTTCTAAAAATTTTGAAACTTTTGACCTATTTTCATCTTAAATATTCGCCATTTAAACAAAAAAGCTTGGGTTTAATTCCCAAACTTTTAGACCATTCTATTTGAAATCTTTGATGTTCCCATCATAGGTCGCCCAGTCCTTGCTAAAGAAGCGGTCATTCATCTTGTAGTCTGGAGCTGGTTTCGGATCCGTCAAGAAAGGATTGACAACCTTATCAAAAGCTAGCCAACCTAACCATCCTAGATGAATGGTATCCTTAACAAAATAAGGGTCCCCTCCATTTTTTGAAAAATCAGCAATATTGGTAAAACCCTGACTTTCTAATTGGTAACGAATTTTCTCCACTGCATGCTGGTACATCTCTTCACTGAGCCCTGTGTACTCCATCCACTTCTTGTTAACCGGCTGAATGACAAAGAGCACATTGACATTCGACTTAGCAAATTGATTGAGGACCAGCTGCAAATCATTGTATTCAGAGGACTTGAGGAAGTTGTAATTTTTTTGATATCCTTCCCATTTTTTTAAATCCTTTTGAATCTCTCTCGTATAGAAATGATTTTCCATCCCCATATCGTTATTGGTCGTATTTGCTTCTGCGTCCTTACGAACAATTTTTTCTAACTCATCATAAGAAAATTGATCCGGAAGATCTTTTAAATAGTTCTCCACGTGTTCCTTGTACTTGAGTTGTCCTCGAATGGAGAATTGTCCAAAGAGAGCGGATTGTTTTTCATTGAATCGCGCAAAAATATCAATAGCAACCTGATCAACATCTGATAATTCTTCACCCTTTGACAGTTTTTGAACAATGCTTTTTAATGCAACATTAGGATTCTGCTTTAACAATCGAATAGCCGCATGCTTTGCAGCAATGTCACCAGATTGATTTCCCAAAAAAGCTGTCAATTGGTCACTGTTAAAAAATCTCTGAAACGCTGCGGGTTCATAATCTGTCTCCGTAAACCACTGAGGCGAAATCACAAATACCGCCTGCTTATTCTCTATTTCTGGCAAAATTTGCTGTAGACCAAAATATTGATTGAGAGAGGCTGCTCCTGCTTGACCTAGAAAGTAAGGACGATAGGGACGATGGTATTTTTCCGCTAAAACAGCTGGATGGACACTATCAAATCGAATCCATTCACTAGACCCTAGAAAAGGAATAAAACGTATATTTGGATCCGTAAGAGCCCTTACCTTTTGGCTTCTCTCTTTAAAACTCTCTGCACTAACAGAAGCCGCCGAGTATTTTTCCTCCGTCAGATTATGGCTTGTTGTACCTGGATAAAAAAAGATGAGTAGAAGAACCAAAAATCCAGCAATGAAGATAGGCCCGAAGATCAGCCACAAGCGTTTAAGCATTCTTCAACTCCGTAATACCTTCTACGATTTTATTAGCCGTATTCCAGTCATCACGACCGAACTCTGTCACTGGAACACGAATGTCAAAACGGTTTTCAATCTCAACAATCAATTCAACCGTTCCCATGCTATCCAAGACACCGGCATCAAAAAGATCCTCATCCATCATGTCAGAAACATCTTCCATAAACAACTCATCAATAATTTCAATAACTTCTGATTTGATATCCATTTTTCATATCCTTTTATTTTTTAAACCATAAATCATTCAAAAATCCAGAAAAGATTAAGAATGAAACCATTACGACATGGAAGGTGACAACCATGCCAAGCAACTGAATCCAGCGATTCTCAGGTAAGGAACCCTTTCCAGCTTTTTTCCGTTCTTTATTGAGTGCTTTTTTCTTACGAACCCAAGCATCATTGATGACCAGCCCAATCCCATGAAAAAGTCCATAGGCGATATAGTACCAGGTCACACCATGCCAAAATCCCATAATCAGCATATTGAGAATATAGGCTACACTTGAGGTCACATTGCGATTTTTAAAGACCTTCTTTCTGGTCAACACCATGACCATCCGCATAAAGACAAAGTCACGGAACCAGAAAGACAGACTCATGTGCCAGCGATTCCAAAACTCTTTTAAATCCCTTGACAAAAAGGGCTTGTTAAAGTTGACAGGACTATGAATACCCATCAAGTTTGAAATAGCTAAGGCAAACATAGAGTAGCCCGCAAAGTCAAAGAAGAGCTCCAGACCAAAGGTGTACATGACCGCTAAAGCGTAGAGGTTAAAGAAACCACCTGTCTGCAAGGCCAAATTTTTCAACGGAGGCAATAATGTCTCTCCTAAAATGTGAGCCAAGATAAACTTGTAGAGGAAGCCAAGCATGATATATTTGACAGCCTCTTCTAGCATATCCATCAGCTCATCCCGCTCAGGAATGGTCTCGTAATTTTCATTGAAGCGTTTAAAACGATCAATAGGACCACTTGAGAAAGTCGGCATAAAGAGAAGAAAACGTAAGAATTGCCAGAGCGTTAAATCCTTGATGACACCGTCTCTCAACTCAACGATAACCCCAACTGCACGAAAGGTCAAGTAAGAAATCCCTAGAAAGCCAAACAAAGATTGAGGTCCATGAATAGCAGGAGATACTTTCACAAAGACGATTGGCAATAGGGATAGAAAGCTAACCAGGTAAAATATCCATTTATTATCCCGTTGTTTCCTGTACCTTTTGTAGAAAGATACAAGCAGCACTTGCCAGATAACATAAAGGATCAAAGCGCTTATTTGATTCGTCTTTCCACCGACCAACATGGTGACGATAAAGAAGAGACTAACAAGCACCTCATACAAGGCAAAGCGTTTCTTGAAAAAAAGACCGATAAAGATAGGTAAAGTCGCAGCAATTACGTATAAAAAGTACTGAAGGTCACCATAAGGTTCCAAATGAGGTAGCTGTTTATAAAGCTCCATCATCTACTGTTTACCTCGTTAATCAAGCCCTTGATATCAATTTTACCATTAGGCGTTAGCGGTAAACTGTCTCGATAGAGAAACTTAGACGGCATCATATAAGACATCATGATATCTGCCAAGTCTTCCTTGATAGCCTTGGTAATATTGATATCACGTTCAAACTGCTGACGGACACCGTCTTTTAGGATGACATAGGCCAGTAGATTTTGTACCTTGTGGTCCTTGTTATAACGTGGGACAGCAACAGCCGACTCGATAAAGCGAGACTTGTTGAGGTTTTGAGAAACATCTTCAAGCTCAATACGATAACCATTAAACTTAATCTGGAAATCCATGCGTCCACCATAGAGAAGCAAGCCCTCATCTGTCATAGTTCCTACATCCCCTGTGTGGTAGGCTGGAAGACCTTCGAACTCAAAGAAAGCTTCTGCCGTTTTTTCAGGATTATTCATATAGCCTTTTGAAACAGCTGCCCCAGAAACGATGATTTCTCCCTGCTCACCATTTGGAACTGTCTGACCTTCCTCATCAATGATAAAGGTCGGAGAATCAGCCTTGGTATAGCCGATTGGCAGGCGTTTGAGAGTCTTCAACATCTCGTCTGTCACGGCAACAGCTGACAGGGCTACTGTCGCTTCTGTTGGACCGTAGGCATTGATAATACGAGCATTTGGGAAACGCTCACGCAGTTTTTGAGCTGTTTTGACCGTCAATTCTTCACCATCAAAGTAGAAATGCGTGATTCCTGGCATTTTCTCACTATTAAAGTCTTCTGACAACATGACCATATCTGCAAAGGACGGTGTTGATGTCCAGATAGCAATTGGCAAGGAAAAAATTGTCGCAAAGAGTTTTTTGAAGTCCTGAGTAATGGCTGAAGGAAGAGCGAAAAGCGTGCCACCCAGTGCCAAGGTTGGCGCCCAATACATGACAGATAGGTCAAAAGAATAAGGGGGCTGAGCCAGCATTTGCGGACGACTTGGCGTCGCAAATTCCTTATCTGTAATCATCCAATTGGTAAAGCTGAGGAGATTATCATGGGAAATCTGCACTCCCTTAGGCTTACCAGTCGTACCAGAAGTAAAGATGATATAGTAGTTGTCATCTCCCTTGACTGGATGGGTCATCTCGTAGCTGGAAGCTTGAGCAAAAGCTTCATGGACTTGCTCCAAATTCAGCATCGGTGTGCTAGTTTGCTCTAATGGAAAATCTGAGATAGCAATAATCAAGCTTGGCTCTGCAACTTCTACGATAGTAGAAACTCGTTCCAAGGCCGAATGGCTATCAATTGGAATGTAGGTATGACCTGACTTAGTTAGCGCTACAAAGGTAGCCAACATCTCATATTCCTGACCACCAAAAACGACGACTGGAGATTTCTCAGGCAAGCCTAGTTGGTCGATAGCTGCAGCCAAACTATCCGAATCAGCCTTCAGTTCACCATAAGTATGTTCTTGACCTAAAACATTGTAGACAGGATATGTTGGTTGCGTTTGAGCAAAGTGCTCAATCGTTTCAATCATATCTTTTATCGGTTTATTAGACACTGTTCCTCTTCTCCTTTAAACTAGAACTCATTATAAATAAAGGTGCCTTGGCTCTGACCAAGGTAACTAAAAAAATAAAGCAAACCAAGTAAGATTACAAAATATAGAGCCGTCCGGCCTAAGAATACATGTAAATTTCGTTGTTTTTTCATAAGCTATCCATTAATATATTGTTTCTATTAACTATCAGTACGTATTGTTAGTATCTTATCTTCCTAACATTTTACCACTTTATCAACCTTTTTTTCAACTGTTTACCATAACTTAAAAATTGGTTTTAGCTTATTTTAAGATAAGTTAAAATATTAATGTTTTGGCCATCAAAAAAGAGCCTGAGATTTCCATCTCAAACTCTGTTACCAATCACTCTTTTATCTTAGAAAAGTGAAAATACGAGAACTGCTAGGGCCGCTCCGAGGATAGGTCCTACAACAGGAATCCAAGCATAAGACCAGTCTCCATCTCCCTTGTTTGGAATTGGCAAGATGCTGTGCATGATACGAGGTCCAAGGTCACGAGCTGGGTTCAAGGCATAACCCGTTGTCCCACCTAGTGAAAGACCGATACCAACAATCAAGGTCCCCACTGCAAAGGTCCCTAATCCTGCCTGAAGGTCATAGAGCCCCAAGGCAAAGATTGTCAAGAGCAAAACAAAGGTTCCAAGGATTTCGCTAACCAAGTTGGATACTGTGTTCTTGATTGCTGGTCCAGTACTAAAGGTCGCTAGGATATTGCCTGCATTTTCTTCTGCCTCATAATGCGGTTTGAATTGCAACCAAACCAAAATCTGAGCCACCATCGCTCCTGCGAATTGGGCTAGGATATAAGGGAAAACAGAACCCCAAGAGAGCGTTCCTTTTAAGGCCATCGCAAACGTCACAGCTGGATTTAGGTGGGCTGGGCTGAGCGTGCCAGATACAAAGGCTGCAACGGCTACAGCAATTCCCCATCCCATAGTAATCACAATCCATCCTGAATTGTTGCTCTTAGTTTTGGGAAGAACCACACCTGCAACAACACCATTTCCTAGGAGGATGAGGATTAAGGTCCCCAAAAATTCTCCAAATAATTCTTTCATCATATCTTTGTCTCCATTTAAAAGAAGGGGCGGGCGACTAGGAATGCTGCCCTCCACCTCTTTTCCTTTTTTAATTTTTTAGTTCTGCCAAATCGTTTTGAGCAAGAGCTGCTTCGACATCCGCACGGTAGGCTGCTTTTTCTTCTTCGGTCCAATCATAGAATCGTCCCATTTCATCCAGAACTGGCTCAACGATGCTATCTAAACTATCACGCATGAAGAGCATGTGGTTGGTACGACGAAGGAGGAAGTCAACTGGGCTCAGAGCCAACTCATTGCGCATTGCATAGTGAAGTGACAAAGTGTCTGCCAAGCTGAGTCCTGGCGCTTGCTCCAAGCTGTGAGCAAGGGCAAAGACCTTCGGTGCATTTGAACCGTATAGATTTGCGAGATAGTGAGCTTCCTTGCTATCCAAACCACGTGAAACTCCAAGTTGCGCAAAGGCTTCAATTTCTGAATCCACATTTGCTGGGTTCAATTCTCCACCTGAAACAGGGTAAGTCTTAGAGTTGATCAGTTTAAAGCTGCGGTCAAATTCTGCTTTGAGGATTTCAACCACACGCTCCATAGCCCCTTCTGCCATCTTACGGTAATCTGTAATTTTACCACCAGCAAGGGTCAAAAGACCATTATCATCACGATCCAAGCTCGAACCACGAGAAACTGCAGATGGATCCAAATGTTTCTCAGATGTGCTGCTTTCAAGCTTGCTGACAGCAGATTCAACATCTTCACGCGTTTTTTCTTTCGAGAGATAAGCTTCGACAGTCGCAATCAAGTTGTTAAAGCTTTCATCACTGATGGTTCCGTTATTTCCTCCATTGTAGTCAGAAGCGCTATTGCCTGCGATCAATGGACGAAGACCAGCCCAGCTACTTTCGATATCATCAATAGTAATGTTTGCTTCTGGGAAGCGGTTGTTGACAATACCAAGTAGATAATCTACATCTTCCTGCGTCACTTTTGGATGTTCCAAATCGCCTGTGTAGTCTGTATCCGTTGTACCAAAGTAAGTCTTGTTTTCACGTGGGAGAACAAAGACCATACGCCCGTCTCCCAAACCTGTATCAAAGTAAACTGGCTGTGAAACCTTGATCTTGCTTGAATCCACTACCAAGTGCACTCCCTTAGTTGGACGCATTTGTGAGAATTGGGTTCCCTTATTGGACAAATTACGCACCTTGTCGCTCCAAGGACCTGTTGTGTTAATCACCAGACGAGCCTTAATTTCAAAGACTTGGTCTGTCAACAAATCACGAGCTACAACACCTGTAATCTTGCCACTTTCGTCAAAGAGGAAGCCTTCTGCCTTAACGTGGTTGGCAATGAGGGCACCGTCTTGGTTAGCACGTTTGATATTTTCAATCACGAGACGCGCATCGTTATTACGGAAGTCAAGGTAAACCCCACCTCCTACCAAGCCTTCTTTCTTCAAGTTTGGCTGGCGTTCCAAGACTTGATCCTTGCTCAAGACCTTGTTAGCAGCTGGCGTATTGTTAACACCTGCCAATAGGTCGTACAAGTCCATGGCTACTTTGAGACGGAAGAGGCTAAAGGTCGCTCCATCCTCATCGTAAACTGGCAAGAGCATTGGATCTGGTTTTGGAATGTGTGGAGCGATTTGTTGAACCACCGCGCGCTCAGAAACTGTATCTGAGACCACCTCCACGTCAAATTGTTTGAGGTAACGCAGACCTCCGTGGACCAATTTTGTTGAACGGCTTGATGTTCCTTCTGCGAAATCCTGCATTTCAATCAAACCAGTGTCAAGACCACTAGCTGCCGCCTGCAAGGCTACACCAGCTCCTGTAATCCCTCCACCAATAATCAAGAGATCCAGGGTGCGTTCCTGCATTTTTTGAATTGATAATTCACGTGTTTTCTTTGAAAATTCCATATTTACACACTTTCTAACTGAGTCGATTTATTCTCCCAGTATTAGTTGTTATTAGTCATCGATTTCCGCAAAGACTTGCGTTGCTTTCACAGCCTTCTTCCAGCCCTTGTAGAGTTGTTCCTTGCGAGATTCGTTCATCGATGGCTCAAAGAGTTCTCCAGTCTCATTCAAGAGCTTCAACTCATCCAAGTCCTTCCAGTAGCCTACTGACAAACCTGCTAGGAAGGCTGCTCCTAGAGCAGTTGTTTCCAAGTTTTTGGCGCGTGCGATGTCGATTCCCAAGATGTCAGCCTGGAACTGCATCAGGAAGTTGTTCATAGCTGCACCGCCATCTACCTTCAAGACTTGGATAGCTGTCTGAGCATCTACTTGCATGGTGTCGATGATGTCACGTACTTGATAAGCGATAGATTGCAAGGTTGCCTTGATAAAGTCTTCTTTGCTTGTTCCACGAGTTAAGCCAAAGACCGAACCACGAGCATTTTGGTTCCAATATGGAGCACCTAGACCTGTAAAGGCAGGTACTACATAAACTTCGTCATTGTTGTGAGAATTGAGAGCATATTTTTCAGACTCTGGTGAATTTTCAACCATGCGAAGTCCATCACGAAGCCACTGAATGGCACTTCCTGCGATGAAGATAGAACCTTCCAAGGCATAGTAAACCTTGCCGTTGATTCCATAACCAATCGTTGTCAAAAGGTTGTTTTCAGACAACTGCATCTCTTCACCAGTGTTCATAATGATGAAAGAACCTGTTCCATAAGTATTCTTGACCATACCTGGTTCAAAGGCCAACTGACCGAAGAGGGCTGCCTGTTGGTCCCCAGCCATACCTGAAATTGGTACTTCTCCACCGTAGAAATGGAATGGAGCAGTCTTGCCGTAGATTTCAGAGTTAGAACGAACTTCTGGAAGCATAGCCTTCGGAATGTTGAGGATTTCTAAAATCTCATCATCCCATTTGAGTTCTTTAATGTTATAGAGCATGGTACGAGCCGCATTTGAGTAGTCCGTCACATGAGCCGCACCGTCAGTCAATTTCCAAACCAACCAAGTATCAATGGTACCAAAGAGCAATTCTCCTTTTTCAGCTCGCTCTTGAGCACCTTCTACATGGTCCAGAATCCAGCGAACCTTAGTCGCTGAGAAGTAAGCATCGATGATCAAACCAGTCTTTTCATGGAATTTTTCCACATAACCTTGGCTTTTTAGTTGTTCAGCTAAAGGTGCTGTCTGGCGTGATTGCCAAACGATAGCATTGTAGATAGGGAGCCCTGTTTTCTTATCCCAGACGACAGTTGTTTCACGCTGGTTGGTAATCCCGATGGCTTCGATTTGACTTGGTTTCACACCACTTTCGATGAAAGCACCCGCGATAACTGACTGAACAGAGTTCCAAATTTCATTGGCATTGTGCTCAACCCAACCTGCTTGAGGGAAAATCTGAGTAAACTCTTTTTGACTAGAGCTGACCTTTTCTCCTTTTTTGTTAAAAATGATGGCACGAGAACTGGTCGTTCCTTGGTCAATAGCCATGATGTATTTTTCTTGTGACATGTGCTGTCCTCCTGATAAAATCTTGAGGGGGTTCCCTCTTTACAGTAACTAGTATACAAAATAAAGCGCTTTCTTGTTCCTCAATTTTTTTTAAATTTTAAAAAAATGTGAGGAGATTGTGCGAATTTCACAAAAAAGACCTGAAAATTCAGGCCTTTTAGGCAAAGAGCATCTGACGAATCTTCGCCAAATCTTCCATATCCAAATCATTTTTTAAATAATAGATCGGAGTCTGTTCTTTCTTATAAATAGGGTTGTTGGTAATCAACAAATCATAATGTCGACTGGGATCATAGGCTTCAATAGTAATAAAACGATTGTATTCCAAATACCGTTTCAAAATGGCAGCCATCCTAGAAAAGACAAGGAAACCAGATGTCAAATCCAGACCAATCCTCATATGTTGACCACCATTTTCAGCCATATATTCTATCAACTGGAGCCATTCCCAGAGAATTTTCTTATCCAAATCCGTCCCCTGCTGAAAGGCAGGTATAGCATGAAAAATTCTCTCTGCAGTCCCTCTAAAATCATGTTCCATCAGCAAATAGGGATGACGATTCTCTGTCTGGTATCTGTACTGATCTTGCAAGATATAGCCCTTGTAGAGATAAACTTGACCACAAAGCTGACTGAGTTCATAGGTGACATGGTCCTCTGTGTAGTCCCCCAGTAGCTCCTCTTTCTTCATCTCTTGAATCAATTGCGTAAGCAAATCGGCTAATTGCCCTCCAAAACCAAGAATATACTCCATAGTATGAAGAGGAAGAATACGATGGGAAAGGAGAAATGAAAAGAATACCATCATCTCACCATCCTCAGTTCCTAGAGGGATATGTTGCCCAGCAAAAAAGGACGGAGCCTTTCGAAGCAAACGAAGGTAGAAAATATTGTCAAAATACCCCCGCATTTTTTCTTCTATGACTTGAAACTGACAGGCATTGACCCGAAGACGCTGTTGACTGATGTGAGCCCAGAGAACCAAGTCCAATTTCTGACCTGAAGACAAGCTAGCACCGCAGATTTCTTCTAGGGTAGCAATCTCTTGTTTTCTCTCAGCTTTCTGCATGTGACCTTCCCACTCCTGACTGGACCAAATCTTGCGAAAAAGGCAGAAATAGAAATAGCGAATCTGATGCTCTGGACCTCGCCAACGGCCATTTTGGATGGATAAGTCAAACTCTGACAAAATCTGATTTAGACTAGCTAAGTGGCGACCAAGCGTGGCCTCGCTAATCATCAATTCTTGAGCCAGTTGATGGGCTAGGAACTGTTGGTGATAGAGAAGGTAAACCAAAATTTGGTACTTAATGGCATTGTCTAAAAACAAGCTCCGAATCTCTCTTCCCTTGGTATCTGCACTAATCGACAAACGCAGATTTTCATCTTCCAAGTGAATGGTCAGCTCTAGCCCTCTTTCCAAGGCATTTTCGTTAATCAGAGAAATGTACTTGGTTAAGGTCGCCTTTGAAAAACCTGTTTCTTCCATGGCTTTCTTGACTGTTGTCTGCGAATCTTGTAATAGAAAGGAAAGGACTAAAAATTGACCAGATTCTGCTTTTTCCATCAAATCGCCTAAATACATTTGTTACCCCTTTCATTCTCTCCTACAAGCATAGCATAAATCTTTCAAATGCTGAAATAATCTGTTTCTCATTTTATTTTAAGGTTGATTTCCTCGTCATTATTCCACAGAAACAGCAAACACACAACTCCCCCTTTGGGCATTTTTATGCTAAAATAGTAGCTATGGATAAAATTATTAAAACTATATCAGAAAGCGGAGCCTTTCGTGCTTTTGTCCTTGATAGCACTAAAACCGTCCGCACTGCTCAAGAAAAACATCAAACCCAAGCCAGTTCAACCGTCGCACTTGGTCGCACCCTTATCGCTAGCCAAATTCTCGCAGCTAATGAAAAAGGAAATACCAAACTAACGGTTAAAGTTCTTGGAACAAGCTCTCTCGGTGCCATCATCACGGTCGCAGATACCAAGGGCAACGTCAAAGGCTACGTTCAAAATCCAGGTGTTGACATCAAAAAGACTGCAACGGGTGAAGTCCTTGTTGGACCTTTTGTTGGAAACGGTCAATTCCTCGTTATCACAGACTATGGTACTGGAAATCCCTACAACTCCATGACTCCCCTCATCTCTGGGGAAATCGGTGAAGACTTAGCCTACTACCTGACTGAAAGTCAACAAACCCCTTCAGCAGTCGGGCTCAATGTTCTTTTGGATGAGGAAGACAAGGTCAAAGTTGCCGGAGGTTTTCTTCTCCAAGTATTACCAGGAGCCAAAGACGAAGAGATTGCCCGCTTTGAGAAACGCATCCAAGAAATGCCAGCCATCTCAACCCTTCTAGAAAGCGATGACCATATCGAAGCCCTCCTCAAGGCTATCTATGGTGACGAATCCTACAAACGTCTATCTGAAGAAGAAATTCGTTTCCAATGTGACTGCAGCAAAGACCGTTTTATGAACGCTCTTGCCAGCCTTCCAAATTCAGACCTTGAAGAAATGAAAGAGGAAGACCACGGGGCAGAAATCACTTGTCAATTCTGCCAAACAACTTATAACTTTGATGAAAACGACCTGGAGGAACTCATTCGTGACAAATCTTAATACACCTTTTATGATTGGCAATGTTGAGATTCCCAATCGTACCGTTTTAGCACCCATGGCTGGTGTCACCAACTCAGCCTTTCGTACCATCGCAAAAGAGCTCGGAGCTGGACTTGTTGTCATGGAAATGGTCTCTGACAAAGGAATCCAATACAACAACGAAAAAACTCTACACATGCTTCACATCGATGAAGGCGAAAACCCCGTTTCTATCCAACTCTTTGGTAGCGACGAAGACAGCCTCGCACGCGCTGCAGAATTTATCCAAGAAAACACCAAGACTGATATCGTCGATATCAACATGGGCTGCCCAGTTAACAAAATCGTGAAAAACGAAGCTGGCGCTATGTGGCTCAAGGATCCAGACAAGATCTACTCTATTATCAACAAGGTCCAATCTGTCCTTGATATCCCCCTCACTGTCAAAATGCGCACTGGCTGGTCTGATCCATCCCTAGCCGTGGAAAATGCCCTCGCTGCTGAGGCTGCAGGTGTCTCTGCCCTCGCTATGCACGGCCGTACCCGTGAACAAATGTACACAGGTCACGCAGACCTTGAGACTCTTCACAAGGTTGCTCAAGCTTTGACCAAGATTCCATTTATCGCAAATGGTGATATCCGTACGGTCCAAGAAGCCAAACAGCGTATCGAAGAAGTCGGGGCTGACGCTGTCATGATTGGTCGCGTAGCCATGGGAAATCCTTACCTCTTTAACCAAATCAATCACTACTTTGAAACTGGAGAAATACTCCCTGATTTGACTTTTGAAGACAAGATGAAAATTGCCTACGAACATTTGAAACGCTTGATTAACCTCAAAGGAGAAAACGTAGCCGTTCGTGAATTCCGCGGTCTCGCTCCTCACTACCTCCGGGGAACATCTGGCGCTGCCAAACTTCGTGGAGCCATTTCACAAGCTAACACCCTAGCAGAGATTGAAGCCCTCTTGCAATTAAACAAAGCATAATAGAAAAAACCGTAACTCGCTTGGAGTTTACGGTTTTTTAGATTCTAGGAAAACCTAAATATTATTATTGAATCAAGGCAACGCTTGAAACTTTACCATCCGCACCTGTTGTAATTTGGATGATTTTTCCTCCACCGATTTTGGCATTATACTTGCCATCATCAAGAGTGTAAGAGTAGCCCCTAATAGAATAGTTTTCTTTCTTTCCATCTGCAGTTTCTACTGTAAATTGGCCTCCTGATGAAACTGTAATAGTTTCGCCATTCGCTCCCTTCCAGTTGCCTGCTGCTGCTGAGAAATCACCATCGACCATGGTTAAAACACCCTTATAGCGTTTGTTGTGTTCAGCTTGCTTGTCTTGAAGTTTGCGGTCAGTTGTTGGATCATAGCCTGACTGGTTAGACTGGGCTTGAGAGCCTTGCTGAGTTGATGGAGCCTGAGAAGGGGCTTGTTGACTAGGAGCTGCTTGTTCCTGTCTTGATTCAGGTGCTGGTTTCGCTTGTGACTGATCTGGCGTTGTAGAAGACTGACCAGAAGATGCCTGAGCCTTTTCTGATGAAGCTGAGCTTGAAGATTTTTGAGTCTTGCTTTCTTTGCTAGAAGAAGCTGCTTTAGAACTTGATGATTGACTTGTTTTTGCAGAGCTGCTGCTTTGAGTGGTTTCGTTTTTATTTCCACAAGCTCCCAGTAGCAAGGTAGAAGCCAATACAGTCGCTGCCATCAATTTGATATAGGTTTTCTTTTTCATTTTTCTACTCCTTTGTAACATCTTTGAAATGTTAAGAAATCTTTTTGTAATATAATTGTAACATTAGGCTTTGAATCTGTCAACTATTTAGAGAAACTATTTTAAAAAAATTTCTCTCTACTATTTCTATTCGTAATTGAAACGAAAAAATAGAAAATTTCTTAGATTAGAGTCCTATTTTTTGTATCGCTTTTGTGTAATCGCTTGCATCTTTTTAGATAAAGGGCTTCAATACTATTGAAATCGGATAAAAACATCTAATAATTGCAAATAAAAAGGTCGGGAAAAGTTCCCGGCCTCGTTTTTTATTTCAATCGATAGGTTTTTCTTGGTTTCTTTTTGGGTACTCGTTTGAGTCCGACTTCTTCTACATATTCTCCGTATTTTACGAGAAAGTTATTGCTGACGATTGGGCGACCGGGGTTGATAAGATTGACCAGTTCAGTCCCTTCGTAGACAGTAAACTCCTCCTCCAACAGATAAAGGAAGGTCGGATTCCAGTCGAGACGGCCTTGAATTCGTTTGATGGATTCTTGGATAATAGCATAATGGTCAAAGGCGAAGGCTTGCTCCTCCAGCTCGACTCCATCTAGGTAGCATTTGCCTGTCTGAAAATCGACATCTACGAAAACGACATCCTTGGCATCATCACCTGCCTGAACGAGGTCTAATGCACGACTAGGTAGGTACACTAAGTGGGCAATGGTCACTGTCCACCCCCGTGGATCACGCTCGGGAGTCGATACGGTCATTAATTGCTCGATTTTCTCCAAAGGTAGATCGAGATTGACTTCTTCTCTCACCTCGCGCTGACAGGCATGTGCAGCATCTTCTCCCTTGTCCATAAAGCCTCCAACCAAGGCTAAACAGTTTTGATAAGGGTGAGCCTTGCGACGGATTAGCAAGAGTTTGATTTTCCCTTCGACAAAGCAGTAGGCCACCATATCCACCGTCACACTTGGTTTTTCATATTGAGGGAGTTCCTGCTTGTAGTACCAGTCTAAAAACTCCTCCTGACTAGCATGGATTTCATAATATTCTTTTTCCGTCATCCCGGCTGGAATCATCGTATCTGCCATCTTATGCCTCCTTTCGAACTGCCTTAGTCCATTGGTACCATCCCACTAGACTGTTGAGTGTGTAAACCCAGTACATCCCTTGGATGTGGATATTTTCACCCCACCAGAGGTAGATACTAAAGAGATTGGTTGCAATCCAGAAAATCCATTGCTCGCGGTAAAGACGTGTCATCAAGAGCTGACCAACACCATTGGTCGCATCGGTAACACTATCACGGAAAGGGCGAGCACTATTGATACTTTGGTAAGCCAAGCCCATACCAATCCAGATAATGGCGGTCAAGGCTAAGTACTTGAGCCAGTCAAGAACAGATAATTTCTTAGCTTCAAAGTGGGATTCTTCTGGTTTTTCCTGTTCATTGATACGATTGGACAACCAAGCATAGAGACCAATCGGCTGCATGACAAAGAAGTAAACGGTCGTCAAAACTTCTCCATAAAAAGTCGCGTTCATGGCCAAGATCAAGTAGATAGCCGAGTTAATGGCCCCAAAGAGATAATTGCTTGCACGCCCTTCTGCTACCAAGATAACACAGACAATCCCAGTCCAGGATGCAAACAAGCTCAACCAGTCATGACTTTCCGTATTTTGAGTGAATTCCAAGATTAAAGGAACACTCGACAAGGCGATGAGATACAACCACTGGAAAAGGCTACGGCCGACAAAGAGATCTTTCCATAGCAAGCGCATGATTCCTGCAAAACCAATCTTACGGGCTTCAGAATGGACATTGTTAAAGTTTTCGATAAATTGTGTGATTTTTTTAGTTACGGTTTTCATAATTTTCTCCTAATCTGCTTGGTAAATGGTATCGATAGCCACTTTGGCTGCTTCATAATTTCCTAGATAATCCTCAGCTAGATAAACTAACGGAATATTAGTTAAATATCGCTCTCTCATCTGGTCCAAATGCTGGGAAAAACTGTAGCGAATGTGGTCTTCTGCCATGGTCATATCTCTAAATCCGTCATTGACATAGGAGCCAACAGGCTGCACAAAGAGAATCAAATCCCATTTTTCCTTGGCCAAGATAGAGGCAAAGAGATTGTCAAAGGTTTCTCCTGATAAGTCCTCTTGGTCCTCAGTCTCCATGTAATAGTCATAGTAGCCCTTGGTTACCAAGGAGTTGGTATCGGCTATCACAAGGCCTCGATTGGCATTACTATCGATTAACTTAGAGGTCTGGTCATACTGTCCCAACAGGAGATAATAGTAATCCTTTGGAGTCAATTCATCGTCGCGGACATTGTTTTTGATCTGGTACTCCCGCGCGTATTCCAGACTAACGGGCGCATCGTAATATCTTGCCAAATCCTTGGCCAGAGTGGTCTTCCCATTACTAGCACTTCCCATGATCAAGACTTTCTTGGTAAACTGACGACGGAAGGGTTGAGCGATGTATTTCCAATATTTGCTTGGATTTTCTCGAATCATAGTCGCTGAGATACCAAACTTTCTTTCTTGCAAGACGGTGCCAAATCCACGTTTAGCTAGTTCTTGCTGGTATTCTTCTTCTCCCACAAAGAAGATCAGTTCTTGCTGGGTTTCATCATAGGAAATCTCCGCTAACATCTGGTCCAACCACTCCTGCCAGCCCATAGGGTAACGGGGAAGGTTGGTCTCATCCAGCTTGCAGACAGAGGTCAATTCGTCATCACGAAAAGCCTCTCGGATATAGCGAAATCGTTTTTGAAGACTTAAACCTACCTGCTCCCCTCGGTCTCCCTCGTAGCCTGACACGACTACCCAGACCTGGTCACACTGACGCTTCGCTCGCTGGATCAGATCGATATGACCCTGATGAAGAGGGGCAAAGGTCCCAAATACCACTGCTGTTTTCTTTTTCATAAACGTTTTACCTTTTTATAATTTTTGATATTTTTATTTTCTATGTTTTTATTATATACTATATTTTTGTTTTGTCAATAGTTTTTTATCGTTTTTTATAAAAAAGTAGCAAAAAAGAATCAGGATTGCTCCTGACTCTCCATTTTTAAGCAATATCAAATTTTAACTGACCTGCTTTGACACCAATCTTGAGGGTCTTGCCTGCTACTAGTTCCCCCTTAAGAAGGAGTTCTGCCAACTTGTCTTCCACTTCTGTTTGCAGTGTTCTACGAAGTGGGCGAGCTCCCATTTCTGGATTGTAACCGTGACTAGCTAGCAACTTCAGTGCCGAAGCTTGCAGTTTCAAGTCGATACCTTTCTCTGCCAGGCTAGCAATCAATGGTTTCACCATAATCTTGACAATTTCTTGCATGTGCTTGTTATCTAAGCTATGGAAGACCACCTTTTCATCAATACGGTTGATAAACTCTGGTCGATAAGTTTTTTTCAGCTCTTCAAAGATTCGTTTCTCCATATTTTCCTGGTCAAAACGAATGTCTTTAGCGCCAAAGCCGACCGTCTTATCGTCACGAAGAGCCGTCGCACCAAGGTTTGACGTCATGATGATAATGGTATTTGAAAAGTCCACCTTGCGTCCCTTGCTATCTGTCAAGACACCGTCGTCCAGAACCTGCAAGAGGACATTAAAGATATCTGGGTGGGCCTTTTCTACCTCGTCAAATAGAAGAACGGAGTATGGTTTGTTGCGAACCTTCTCAGTCAACTCCCCACCTTCTTCGTAGCCCACATAACCCGGAGGAGCTCCATTGAGACGGCTAGCCGCAAATTTCTCCATATACTCACTCATATCAAAGCGGATAAGGGCTGATTCGTCATCAAAGAGAACTTCTGCCAGAGCCTTTGCCAATTCGGTCTTACCGACTCCTGTCGGCCCTAGGAACATAAAGGAACCAATTGGACGTTTATGACTGCGAATCCCTGACTGATTGCGGCAAATCGCACGACTAATGCTTGAAACAGCTTGATCTTGACCGATGACACGTTTATGCAGTTCTGCTTCAAGGTTAAGGTACTTCTTAGCATCCGTTTGCGTCAGTTTTTGGACTGGAATCCCTGACAAGCGACTTAAGGTAGTCAAAATTTCAGATTCTGTTACCAAGTCTTTATAGACAGGGACTTCCTGCTCTTTTGCGATTAACTGGGTAGCTTGTTTCCACTTGCCATCCATCAGGGCCTTGTCAGCTGGACTCAAGTCGGATTCGTCTGCTTTCACTTGCTTGGATTTGTTTTGCACTGTTACTGCTGCTTCATCTAAGAGGTCGATGGCAGAGTCTGGTAAGTGACGACTGGTCAAGTATCGATGCGCCATCTTGACAGCTGTTTCAACGGCTTCATCTGTGATTTGCACACGGTGGTGTTTCTCATAGGTAGCTTTCAAACCTTGCAAAATAGTCATACTGTCAGCTAGACTTGGCTCTTCAATCGTCACTTTTGCAAAACGACGAGAAAGAGCTGCATCTTTTTCGATGTGTTTTTGGTATTCTTCCTGAGTGGTTGCACCAACTGTTCTCAGAGTTCCACGAGCTAAGGCTGGCTTCAAGATATTGGCTGCATCCAGAGTCGAATCAATACCGCTACCAGAACCCATGATGGTGTGGAGTTCATCGATAAAGAGGATCACTTTGCCATCTTCCTCGATATCCTTGATGATGTTGTTCATGCGCTCTTCAAAGTCACCACGAAAACGTGTCCCTGCAACGACATTCATCAAATCAAGCTCTAGAACACGCATCTTTGCCATCTCAGCTGGTACATCCCCACTAGCAATACGCTGGGCAAGTCCAAGTGCTAGAGCTGTTTTCCCGACACCCGCATCACCAACCAAGACAGGATTGTTCTTGGTTTTACGGCTCAAGATTTGAATCATACGTGAGATTTCCTTGTCTCGACCGATAACTGGCTCTAACTTGCCAGAACGCGCTTGCTCCGTCAGGTCATGAGTATAATCCTCTAAGCCGCCACTTTGAGCTTGAGGCATGCCCATCATATTGGCCATGGAATTTTGCTTGTCAGTTACTGTGCGATGGCGTTGACGCAAAGCCTTAAGATCTTCTCTTGTCCAACCTGCACGTTCCTCTAAATTGCGACGAAGAGCAGCAATTCTGACCTGATCTTTCTGGTCTTCATAAGAGAAGCCTGCTCTCTCCAAGATGCGAGTCGCCAAGGCATTGCCGTCATGCAAAATCGCATAGAGGACATGCTCTGTCCCTAGCACCTTAGCATGGACCACTGAGGCCACATACTCTGCTTCTGTAAAGAGGACCTCCAAACGATGGGAAAAGGGCAATTCCGTAAAGGTTTCGTCCTGGCTATAGTCCGTTTCAGTCAGTTCCAACGCAACCTCTTCTAAACGGTCCATTTCATAAGGATAATCATTTAGAGTCGCACCTGCCACGCTGTAACTGTGATTAGACATGGCAATCAATAAATGCCAAGACTCTAGGTAACGGGCTCCAAAATGGCTCGCAACCATGTAGGCACTTTCGATACATTCATTCAATGCTTTTGAATAGTTCATCTTACTTCTCTTTTCTATCTACCTCTTGTAATAGCTGTCGGAGCATATTGGCACGGACAACTGAGGATTCTTCCCCTAGGACACGATCCGTTGCTACTGAAGTCAGCAAGGTCATCTCCTGCTTGGTCATCAAGTCCTGCTCCACCAAAAGCTGGAGAATATCCTCATAGATCTCCTGACTAACTCGCTCACCAATCGAGTAAAGCAAATCGCGTAGCATCTCATGATGATTGGAAAACTCAATCCGTCCGATGCGAATGTAGCCTCCGCCACCACGCTTGCTCTCAACCAAGTAACCTCTGCTTTCCGTAAAGCGGGTCTTGATGACATAGTTAATCTGACTCGGTACAACCTGGAAGGTATCTGCTAACTGGCTCCGTTGCAATTCCACGATACCAGACTGGTCTAAAATCGCCTTGATATAGGCTTCGATATGATCTGATGTATTTTTAAATCTCATAGTAAATCAAACTCCTTCTTTGAACCTTGACTATCTTTGACTATTATACCGAAATTTTTGATTTTTTTAAAGGAAAAGGGAGCAAGTTGCGAAGATTATTATAAACTATCCAAAACAAAAAGATGGGACCGTAAAACGGTCACCATCTTTTTTAGTTATTCAAAGTTGAGATTAGTCAACTTTTTTAGCACGGTATACAAGTCCTGCCAAAGCTGCAAGAACTAGACCAAGAATAGTAGAGAATGCTGTAAAGTCTGCTCCACCAGTGTTTGGCAAATCTCCCTTAGGCTGTTCACCCTTAGGATCTTCCTTAGGTTCTTCTTTTTTCGGTTCAGTATACTTGTTAGTGAAGGTTGGGTTGTTACCTTTAACTGTTGTTACAAGTTGACCCGCACCGTTGTCAACGACTTCAACTGTCACTTTATGTTCAGTTGTATCGTATGTCACATTTTCTTCGTTACCTTTTACTTCAGTAATAGTGTAAGTGTAGACACCTGCTTTTGCGAAATCAATTGCTTCGAAAGTAACCGTACCGTCGGCGGCATTTGTAGCTGTCGCAACGACTTTGTCACCTTCTTTAAGTTCAAACTTAAACTGATCTTTTACAAGTTTTTTACTACCTTCCAAGACTTTCTTAGCTGTGAAAGTTACTTGTGTTGAAGATGCAACATAAGTGTTGGTGAAGGTTGGGTTGTTGTCAGTTACAGTCGCAACAAGTTCGCCTGCACCGTTATCAACAACTGCAACTGTCACTTCATGTGTAGCAGTGTCGTATGTCACACCTGCTTCGCTACCTGCTTTTTCAGTAATTGTGTAAGTGTGAGGGCCTGCAGCATCATAGCTGATTGCTGGGAAAGTAACAGTACCGTCTGCTGCGTTTTTAGCTGTCGCAACGACTTTGTCACCTTCTTTAAGTTCGAATTCGTATTTGTCAGCTTCTAGAGCTTTACCGTTCAAGACTTTAGTAGCTGTGATAGTAGCTGTTGTTGTAGCTGCTTTGTAAGTATTGGTGAAGGTTGGGTTGTTGTCTTTTACATCTGCAACAAGTTCACCTTGTCCATTATCTGTAACGTTTACTGTTACTTCGTGTTTAGCAGTATCGTATGTCACACCTGCTTTTTCAGCGATAGTGAATGTACGAGTTTCTTCTTTTGTGAACGTAAGTTCTGGGAATTGAATCTTACCGTTTGCATCGTTTGAAACAGTGTGGAGAACTGTTCCGTTTTCTTTCAACTCAAATTCAAATTGGCCAGCCTCGATAGCTTTACCGTTCAAGACTTTCTTAGCTTCAAGTTGAAGTTTTGCTTCTTTAGCAGCGTATGTGTTTGTAAATTCTTTCTTAGAATCTTTATATTTAACACTTGCAATCTTTTGACCATACACGTTTGCTACAGTAACTTCTGCTTCAAGCACTGAATCATCGTATGTATAGCCAGGTTTGTTGTCATTTACTTCTTTAATTTGGTATTTGAATGTACCTTCATTAGAGAATTTAACTGCTGGGAATTTAACATTTCCTTCAGCATCGTTTTTAGCTTCAGTTACAGAACCATCTGGAGCAATCAATTGGAAAGTAAATGCATCTGCCTCAAGAGTTTTTCCTTCAAGTTTTTTCTTAACTTGGAATTCAACCTCATCAGACTTCGCACCTGAACCGATACCTTCTGTAGTTGTCAAAGGAGCAAATCCATGAACATCAAATGTTTCTTGATCGGTTGTCGCTTTTACATCGTTAAATGCTTTTTTAGTTGCATTGTCAACTAGAGCAGTTAGACGAGTTTTATATAGGATATAGAGACCTTGTCCGTCCATTGTACCATCACCGTTTGGAGTGATTGTAAAGTGATTTCCATCAACAACGTTGATATGGGCAGCTTCTAGTTTTGGACGAGCTTCAGCTTTGTTCCACTCAGTAAAGTAGTAACCAGTAATTTCACTCGCAAGAACTTGTCCTTCTGGAATAGTATCTTCTAGTTTAACCCCTGTGTAAGATTTTGCATAGCGGTTAACACGGATACGCCAGTTTACATAGTTAGGATCGTCTGAGTCTTGAACTCCCCATTTAGTAAATCCAGTTGGGTCATCATCTGGGACGATACGAGTCAAAGTATAAACTTGGTCACCTGGGATATCAATTTGATAAGGAGTGTTTAATTTAACACTATCTGCCCAAACGACTGTAAACAGGGCAGTAATCTCCTTGTTCTCTGACAAATTAGCAAAGTAAGCAGCATTTGTCACTTTGACAGTAGCTGTGTTATCTGCTCTACTAGTTGTCAATTCAGCAATAGTTGTTTGCCCATCTGGTGCTTTCAATTCCGTAACAGAATCTTTTTCAATTTTAAATTCGTTTGGAACATGATACACCATGTAATCCCCATCTTTGAGGGTTACTTCGTTGGGGAAACTATAAGTTGGTTGAAGATAGAATTTACCTTCCCCGTACTTAGCGCCATCAACAAGTTTGTTATTGTTGATTTTTGAAACAGTCTTCATTGTGTAACTGCTCGCTGGTAGTTCCTCCGCTTTAACAACATTGCTAACTTTAAGTGCAGGCAAAAAGACCGACACAACCAGTAGCAAGGCCATCAAGCCATGAAAGAGTTTACTAGTTCTCTTTTTCACCACATTATCCTCCCTATTGTCTATAATGGTTCAATTGTATTATACAGTTCCATTACAAAATGTCAACTAAAATTTAATTATTTTTATATTAACTTACCATTTCTTTAAATATTAAGCCTAATCATGCATGTTCATCAGCTTTGAAACAATTAAATCCAAGCAAGGATTTCGCTTGGATTTAATATATACTAATTTCCTAAAAGGCTACGTATTTAATCCCAATTCTGCTAATATTTGACGCTTATAGGCAATCTTTTGGACTTCCTTGTCCTCACCTTCAGACCAATCTAGTTTAATTTCTGAAACAATCTGCCCGGGGCGGTTTTTCAAGATATAGATGCGGTCACTGAGATTGAGGGCCTCTTCGATACTATGCGTGATAATCAAGGTCGTCAGCTGCAACTGCTTGTGAATCTCAAGATACCAAGCGTGGAGTTCCATCTTGGTCATCTCATCCAAGGCACTAAAGGCCTCATCCAAAAGAAAGAGCTTGTGCCCAAAAAGATAGGTCCGGAGCAAAGCTACACGCTGACGCATCCCTCCACTGAGTTCGTGAGGATACTTGTCCCGTACAGCTGTCAACTGGAAGGTCGCAAGGATCTCATCCGCTTGGGCAATGGCTTCTACCTTATCCACCTTTTGAATCAAGAGGGGCAGGATAATATTGCCAAGGACTGTCTTGTGCTCCAAGAGGAGATCCTTTTGCAACATATAACTCACGCGCCCCTTAGGATTTGCCTCGCCATCAAGGATAATTCGCCCAGACTGGACTTCTAAAATCCCAGCGATTAGGTTAAAGAGGGTGGTCTTTCCAACACCACTAGGTCCCAGGATAGAAACTACTTCACCTGAAGTCACCTGCAGGTTGATATCTTCTAAAATCTTTTCATCGCCATAGGCATAGCTTACGTGTTCTAGTCTAATTTCTGTCATTATTTTACAAATTCGTTGGTGAAGCCTTTATCTGTCAAGTCTTCTTTAAGGATACCATTTTCTTTGTCCCATTTGTAGAAGGCATTCCAGCGGTCAGCGTCAAATTGTCCCCATTTTTCCTTGTCGCTTGCGTATTCTTTCGACAAGTATTTTTGAGATTCGATAACGAAATCACGTTTTTCCTTGAGTTCGGGAGCATTCTTGATGAGGATATCTGCAGCTTCTTCTGGATGTTCCATGGCATATTGGTAGCCTTTTTTGATAGCTTGGATAACTTTACGAGCTTCTTCTTTGTTGTCTTTCAGATAGTCGTTGTTAGCGATGATAACTGGTGAGTAGTAGTCAAACTCCTTGACATAGTCTTTCAAATACATGAAGTTAGCGTCTACGCCTTGAGATTTGGCAAGGATACCATCCCAACCGTAGTAAATCCAAGCAGTGTCAAAGACGCCATTGGCAATTGGTGTGATGGAGTTTGAGTCGTTGTTTGGTACTTTTTCGACCTTTTCGAAGTCTCCACCTTGAGATTCTACCAAGGTTTTCAACATAGCCAGTTCCGTTGGATCATTCCAAGTTCCGTATTTCTTGCCAACCAAGTCTTTTGGACTGGTGACATTGTCAGATTTACGAGAGATGATTCCAGATGTATTGTGTTCAACGATCGCTGCAACGGCAGTAATCCCTGCTCCTTTTTCCAATTTCTTAGCCATGTAGTCTTGGAAATACACTGCAAATGGTGCCTTACCATTGATCACCAAGTCAGACGAGCTTTCTTCTGGTGGCAATTTCAAATCAACATCCACTCCAGCTTCTTTGAAATAACCTTTTTCCTTGGCTACATAAAGTCCTGTGTGGTTGGTATTTGGCGTCCAGTCTAGGATAAAGTCAATCTTCTTGACTTCTGCTTCTTTATTGTCCTTAGAAGCAGTTCCTTGGCCACAAGCTACCAGCACGACAGCCACAAAAGCTGTTACAAGCGTTAAAAACACTTTCCATGTTTTCTTCATTTTTATTTCCTCTTTTCTTTTTTGAAACATTCTTATTCTATGAACGTTTCCATTTAATCACATATTTTTCACTGATATCGACCAGCTTCATACCTAGAAGACTGATAATCGACACCAGAATAATAATGGCAAACATGGTATCATACTGAAACAGTTTCTTGGACTGAATCATGTAGACACCTAGTCCTTCAAAGCCTCCCAACCACTCAGATACCACTGTTGTGATGAAGGCATAGGAGACACTGACCCTCAAACCTGCATAAAAATAGGGCAGGCTGACAGGGATTTTAAAATGCCAGAGAATTTGCCAAGGATTTGCTCGCATCAAACTAAACAAGGTCAGCATGTCCTTGTCACAATGCCTAAATCCATCCAAAATACTGACGATGATAGGAAAAGTTGTCGTCAAGATAATCAAGACAATCTTGGGCAAGATTCCATAACCAAGCCACAAAACCAGAATAGGCGCTATGGCAATGGTCGGTATGGTCTGGACAACCACCATCATTGGGTAAATCAGGTCATTTAACCAGCCCAGACTATCCATAAGGACGGACATGATACAGGCTATCAAGACACCCAACACCAAACCGAGTATAGCTACTCTCAAGGTTGCCCAGCTGTGGTACCAGAGAAATTCTCTGTCACGAACAAAAGACTGAAGGATTTCAAGTGGTGTCGGCAAGATAAACTTTGGTAGGAGTTTTAAGAAACCTGCTACCTGCCAAAGAGATAAGACACCCAAAAATCCTAGCAGACTAATGTGTCGTCTCAGTATACTTTTCAAGTTTCTCATCGATGCTCAAAATCTCTCCTACATTTATTTTGACATTGGCAAAGACATTATCTATCTCCTGCCCGGCCACTTCAAGCGCTTCTTTGAGAATGCGCATGAGTTCATCAAACTCCCCTTCCAAGACCGTTTCAAATGGTGTCACCACCATGGTCACGGACTGAGCTTGCAGATAAGCAATAACCTGATCGATAGTAGCAATTCGATCAATCCCCTGTGATAGGGGCAAGACTTGCAAGGCAATGCTTGCTTTCATAAAAACCTCCTTTTCTCAGGTTTCCTTTTGACAAAAAGAAAACCCCTTCCATATATGGAAAAGGTGCAGAATTCGGCTAAGTATCGTTCCCTACGCTGGCATTACCCAGATCAGGTGCGGTCGAAGTTTAACACTTCCTCTCAGACTGTACACAGACTCCCATATCTTATATGGACATATGATAACGCAAATACAAGGAAAAGTCAAGGAAACTGCTTACAGAAAATCTTGAAAAGAGTTTGAAGGCAAATGCTTCAAACTCTATCATAGTTTTCTTATTTAGCCTCGTACCAGGTTGCCCCTTCATTTTCATCTGCGATAAGGGGAACACTGAGTTGGATGGCTTCTTCCATGGTTTGTTTCACCAGATCTTTGATGGCTGCTAGTTCTGATTTCGGAACTTCAAGTACGATTTCATCATGCACTTGCAACAGCATCTTGGTCTGATAGCCACCTTCAACTAGAGCCTTGTCTAGCTGGATCATAGCAATCTTAAGAATATCTGCTGCCGAACCCTGAATAGGGGAGTTGATGGCAGTCCGCTCTGCAAAACCACGAATATTGAAATTTCGTGAATTAATATCTGGCAACTCACGACGACGCTTGAAGAGGGTCTCTACATAGCCCTTATCACGCGCCTCACGCACCACCTCATCCATGTAGTTTTTAATACCTGGGAAGCGTTCAAAGTAAGTGTCAATGTAGGCTTTAGCCTCCTTACGGCTGATGCCCAGATTATTAGACAAGCCAAAGTCTGAAATCCCATAAACCACTCCGAAGTTAACCGCCTTGGCATTACGACGGTCGTTTGGAGTCACATCCTCAGGACGTTCAATTCCAAAGACCCGCATGGCCGTCGAGGTATGGATATCTGCTCCCTCTTGAAAGGCCTTAATTAAGTGCTCATCTTTAGAGATATGGGCCAAAACGCGCAATTCAATCTGCGAATAATCCGAGCTGAGTAGCACGCTATCCTCCCACTCAGGTACAAAGGCCTTGCGAATGAGACGGCCTTGTTCCAAGCGAACAGGGATATTTTGCAAGTTTGGATCTACACTAGACAAACGCCCAGTCTGAGTCAAATCCTGCACATATCGAGTATGAATCTTGCCATCAGCCAAAATCCAATCCTGCAAACCAACCACATAGGTGGATTGAATCTTAGCAATCTGACGGTAGTCGAGGATTTTCTTGACAATCGGTGCAATAGGAGCCAGACGCTCCAGCACATCCACTGCTGTCGAGTAACCTGTCTTGGTTTTCTTGGTGTATTCTAGAGGAAGACCGAGCTTTTCAAAGAGAAGCACACCCAACTGCTTAGGAGAATTGATATTAAACTCTTCACCAGCCAACTCGTAAATCTCTTGAGTCAGTTTTTCAATAACAAGCTCATTTTCAGCCTGCATCTCAAGCAGAGTTTCTTTTTTGACCTTGATACCAGCAATTTCCATCTTAGCAAGGACAAAAGCCAGAGGTTGCTCCATGTCATAGAGAAGATCTAACTGTCCATGTTCACTGAGTTTTTCAAGTAAAACCGGCTCTGTTTCAACCAATACAGCAACCTTACGAGCCAAATGCTCCAAGAATTTCTCTCTCTCAGGGATAGCTTTCTTGACCCCCTTACCGTAGAAAGTCTCATCATCAGCCAGATAAGTCTGGCCATAGAGATTCGCAATAGTTGAGATTTCATTGTTCTCGACTGTTGAGAGTAAGTATTTTGCCAAACGACTGTCAAAAGCAGGAGCCTGCAGATTCAAACCCAAGCGATTTAAAAGAACCTTCGCTTTCTTAAAGTCATACACTTTCAGAGGTGTTTTTTCTAAAAATTCCTTGAAAAACGGCTCCTGCAAGAGCTCAAGTTTGTCTGTGGCGTAAAGTTTATCCCCGCAGGACCAGGCAAAACCAACCAAGTCATCTGTATGGTAGTTCTCACCAAAGAGTTCAAAGTGGAAGATAGAGCCTGCGCTCAGCATGTCTTGACTGACGTGGTCAACGATAGTGAAATCTAAACTTTCAGGCATATCCGTTGATGACACATTTAAAGCTTGTTTGAGCTGTTTGAAGCCCATCTCATCGTAGAATTTCCCGAGATTTTCCACATCTGGGCCATTATAGACCAAATCATCTAGTCCAATCTCAATCGGTGCCTGAGTCTCAATGGTCGCTAGTGTTTTCGATAAAAAGGCCTGTTCCTTGTCATTGATGAGATTTTCCTTCATCTTAGAAGCCTTCATCCCATCGATATTTTCATAAATACCCTCAAGCGAACCATGCTCCAGCAAGAGCTTGATACCCGTCTTTTCACCGATTTTCGTGACACCAGGGATATTATCAGACTTATCCCCCATGAGGGCCTTAAGATCAATGAACTGAGCTGGCGTGAGGCCCATCTTTTCCATGAGATAGTCTGGCGTAAAGGCCTCAAACTCAGCCACACCTTTCTTGGAAATCTCGACCACCGTATGCTCGTCCGTCAACTGGATCAAATCCTTATCTCCGCTAACGATTGTCACATCAAAAGAATCCTTCTCAGCCAAACGACCTAGGGTCCCGATGATATCATCCGCTTCATACTGGGCCAACTCATAGTGGCGAATCCCAAGGTGGTCTAACAACTCACGAATGAAGGGAAATTGCTCACGAAACTCATCTGGAGTTTTAGCACGGCCACCCTTGTAGTCTGCATACATCTCTGTTCGGAAAGTCGTCTTGCCTGCATCAAAGGCTACCAAAACATGACTGGGCTCAACCCGCTCCAAGACATGATTCAACATGAGTTGAAAGCCATAGATTGCATTGGTATGAAGGCCATTAGCATTTTTAAAACGATCCAACTGCTGATAGAGCGCAAAAAAAGCTCGAAAAGCAACTGAAGATCCATCAATTAATAATAATTTTTTCTTGTCCATACACCCATTATAAAGGAAAGCAAGGAAAAATACCATCGGAAAGAATAGGCAAATGGTAGTGAAGTTCTCTTTTTTATATTCTTTCTAGATTCTAGCTCCATTACTATCCACTCGATAGCCATCCACTGTAGTATTCACTGCTAAAGCCCCTGAAGCATTGACGTAGTAAGATTTTCCGCCTACCTGGAACCACTGACTAGACTTCATAGCCCCTGAACTTTCCAAATAGTACCATGTTCCATTTTCCTTGAGCCAACCTGTCTGCATCTCCCCTGATGCCTTTAGATAATACCAGTGAGAGCCATCCTTAATCCAGCCAGTTGACATGGCCCCATTTTCCTTTAAATGATACCAATTGTTGTTAACTTTTTTCCATCCTGTCACTAGCTTACCATTCTCTCGGTAATACCAACTCCCTCCTTCTTTTTTCCAGCCTTTCTCTGTATTGCTTAACTCTGCATACTGCACATATCTTCTAGCACCACTGTAGGATAGATAACTGAGCCACTTATATCCATCCTTTTCAATAACCTGATCATAACTCACACTCTCACCAGCATAATAGTAGTCAATAACCTGTCCTGTACTTGACGGTTGGTCCATAATCGGCGATTTCCCCGTGAATACTATTGTCCCACTGGACGGAAGCTCTGAGCTACGAGCATTCTCACCCGCACTATGGCTAGCAGATAAATCCCTAAAATGAATAAAACCTGTCATCGAACTAGCCTTGACTTTTCGACGGTTATACTTTTCTCGAACACCATAGTTATACTCTTCGATCTCAATCGTATCCCCTGACACATTTGATACCCAGGCCACGTGCCCATAATAACCTTCTGTCGACCAAGCAATAGCCCCAACTTCTGGCTTAGTATCCACACGGTAGCCTTCTCGCCTTGCACGATGTCCCCATTCATTTGCATTTCCGTAGGCAGGAGGAATCTCAAAGCCATTTACACTACTCAAACGAAAGGCCGCAAAAGACGTACACTGGCGAGAATACATCCGCCATTGATCGATTTCAACACTACCATTTTTGTAGTGAAGCGGATAGTCATCTCCACGCGCTACACTGTCAGCCTGAACCGATTCCCCACCAAACAAAAAGGTACTCGTAACGAACAAAGTAGCCAGCCCTACACCCAACTGAGTATATCTACTCTTCTTAACTCCTGATTTAAAAAACGTCATTCATTCTCCTTAATAATATAAATTTCCGAGGTTACCCTCGTTTATACTATTCGGGAGAAAAAGAAAAAAGTGAGCAAAGCTCACTTCATTTTAGGATTCTTGGTCTAGATAGCGAATCAAGTTCTTTTCTGTCAAGATATCTGAGTAGGTGAAGGATTCAACGTAAACATTAGCTTGTTTATCTCCCTCAACATCCCCAAATTCAACGATAAATAGAGATGGATAAACCTCAATTAGCTTACCCAATCGATTTTTTTGGCGCTTACGGCCATTCTCCAAAGTCATTTCAACGACTTGTCCCTCATGCGCCTTGATCTCTTCTTTGATTTTTTTCATCTTGGCTACATCTGTAAATGCATCTGACATCTTATGCCTCCCTCTTTGAGATACTTGAAAATTTATTGTATTCTTTTTGGAAAATCAATTCCACCGTTCCACGAGCTCCACTACGGTTTTTCTCGATGATAACCTCAACCTTGTTATTTGGAATTCCTTCCTCCTCTTCACCCGCACGATCGTAGTAATCGTCACGGTATAGAAAAGCTACAATATCCGCATCCTGCTCGATAGAACCCGATTCACGAATATCAGACAAGACTGGTCTCTTATCCTGACGCTGTTCCACTCCACGAGATAACTGACTAAGAGCAATGACTGGAACTTTTAGCTCCTTAGCTAGAATTTTTAACTGACGAGAAATTTCAGAGACTTCTTGTTGGCGGTTCTCACGACCAGTTCCTGTGATAAGCTGTAGGTAGTCAATCAAAATCAAGCCTAGATTGCCTGTTTCTTGAGCCAGTTTACGTGAGCGCGAACGAATTTCCGTGATCCGAATCCCTGGTGTATCGTCGATATAGATACTCGCGTTGGCTAGATTTCCTTGGGCAATAGTATACTTTTGCCACTCCTCATCAGTCAATTGACCCGTACGGATAGAATGAGACTCCACCAAGCCTTCGGCCGCTAGCATCCGGTCTACTAGACTTTCCGCACCCATTTCCAGTGAAAAGATAGCTACCGTCTTGTCCAACTTAGTCCCAATGTTCTGAGCAATATTTAAGGCAAAGGCTGTCTTACCAACCGCTGGTCGCGCCGCTAGGATGATTAACTCCTCCTCATGGAGACCTGTCGTCATATGGTCCAAATCACGGTAGCCCGTTGCAATACCTGTGATATCCGTTGTTTGTTGTGACCGAACTTCTAGGTTCCCAAAGTTAATATTAAGAATATCACGGATGTTCTTGAAACCACTACGATTGGCGTTTTCGCTAACATCAATGAGTCCCTTTTCAGCTTGAGCGATGATTTCATCTGCAGGCTTAGAAGCCTCATAGGCTTGGTTGACAGACTCTGTCAACTTGGAAATCAAGCGACGTAGCATAGCCCTTTCGGCTACAATTTTAGCATAATACTCTGCATTGGCTGAAGTTGGTACAGAGTTGACAATTTCGACAAGGTAAGACAAGCCACCAATATTTTGGAGATCCCCTTGGCTATCCAAAATCGTCCGAACTGTCGTCGCATCAATCGCTTCCCCACGATCCGACAAATCTACCATCGCTTGGAAGATCAATCGATGAGCATATTTAAAGAAGTCACGAGAATCAATGTATTCTCGGACAAAAACGAGCTTACTCTCATCTATAAAAATAGCCCCCAGAACAGATTGTTCTGCCAAAATATCCTGAGGCTGAACTCGCAGTTCCTCTACTTCTGCCATCCGACTTTCCTTCCTTTTACAATCTTGTCAAGAAGTTGTAAACTTAACCTTCTTTTACACGAAGATTGATGACACTTGTAACATCTTGATAGATCTTCACTGGTACATCAATCAAACCTACTGCTCGAATTGGTGCTTGCACTTGAATATTGCGTTTGTCAATCTTGATACCAAATTGCTTTTGCAATTCTTCTGCAATTTTCTTGTTAGTGATGGAGCCAAATGTACGGCCATCTGGTCCAACCTTTTCAACAAACTCTACAACCGTTTCTTCTGCTTCAAGCTTAGCCTTGATGGTTTTTGCTTCAGCAATCATTTCAGCATGAGCCTTTTCTTCTGATTTTTGTTTTCCACGCAACTCGCCCACTGCTTGAGCAGTCGCTTCCTTGGCCAAATTCTTTTTAATCAGGAAGTTTTGAGCATAGCCAGTTGGCACTTCCTTGATTTCGCCCTTTTTTCCTTTTCCTTTAACATCTGCTAAAAAGATTACTTTCATTCTTCTTTCTCCTTTTCCTTTAGTTCATCCAAGATTAGTTTAGTCAATTTTTCTCCTGCTTCTGACAGACTCATATCCTCGATTTGCGCAGCCGCTAGATTAAAATGGCCTCCGCCACCTAACTCTTCCATAATGCGTTGCACATTGATTTTACTACGGCTTCGAGCCGAGATAGAGATAAATCCTTGTGTATTTTTTGCCAGAACGAAGCTGGCTTCAATGCCAGACATAGCCAACATAGCATCAGCAGCCTTACTGATAACAACGGTGTCATAAGTGGTTAAGTCCTTAGCTTGGGCAATCAAGATATCTGAACCTAGCTTACGACCTTGTAAAATGAGTTCATTTACCTCACGATACTCTTCAAAATCTGTCGCAGCAATCTCCTGAATAGCAATACTGTCACTTCCCCGTGTTCTCAGGTAGCTAGCCACATCAAAGGTCCGACTCGTTACGCGAGATGTAAAGTTCTTGGTATCCAGCATCATTCCAGCCATCAGTACGCTAGCCTGCATACGACTCAAACGATTTTTCTTAGAATTTTGGAACTGAATCAATTCTGTGACCAGCTCACTCGCACTACTTGCCCCACTTTCAATATAGGTGATGACTGCATTCTCAGGGAAATCCTGATCACGTCTATGGTGGTCAATAACAATGGTTTGAGTAAACAAATCATAAAAATCTTTTGACAAGGTCAAAGCCGTCTTTGAGTGATCCACTAAAATCAATAACGAACGGCTTGTAACTAGCTTCATCGCATCTGTAAGAGATAAGAGTTTCGTAGTATCTTCCTTCTTTAAGAACTGGATAGCACGCTCGATATCTGCTGACATTTTATCTGCATCATAGACAGCGTAACTGTTTTCAATAATATTACTTGCAAACAACTGCATACCGACAGCAGAGCCCAAGGCATCCATATCTAGATTTTTATGACCGACTACAAAAACCTGGTCAACACTTCGAATCTTATCAGAAATGGCTGTCATCATGGCTCTCGTACGTGTACGAGTACGTTTGATAGACGCAGCAGTTCCTCCACCGAAGTAGACTGGATTCTTGGTCTCATCATTTTCCTTGACCACCACCTGGTCACCACCGCGAACTTCTGCTAAGTTCAAGTTGAGCAAGGCAATTTTCCCTATCTCTTCATGATTTCCATCACCATAAGAAAATCCCATACTTAAAGTTAGGGCTAGTTGCCTCTGTTTTGATTCTTCTCGGAAAGTATCAATAACAGAGAATTTATCATTCATCAATTCCTCGAGTACTGTATAATCTGTGAATAAATAAAAACGATCCATCCCCACACGGCGAGAAAACATAGCATACTTACTAGCAAATTCTGAAACAAAATTAGCTACAAAGCTATTGATATGGCTGATATCAGAGTCAGACGTCGCATCCTCCAAATCATCGTAATTATCCACTGAGATGACCCCAATGACTGGACGGCTAGTTACCAATTCGACAGTTGCTTCGTACTCCCCAGAAACATCAAAAAAATACAAAACGCCTGAAACCTTGTCCATATGGACAGCATATCGTGTTTCGCCCAAGGTAGCATACGAACCAGGATTCCCAACAGAAGCCTTGATGATGGCTTGAATTAACTCAACATCAATTTCCCCTTCTTCATTTGTCAAAATCAACTCAGCATAAGGATTAAACCATTCTACTTCTCCACTTGATAAGTCTAATTTCAGGACTCCCACCGGCATTTGATCAAGCAAAGTACTCAAGCTATTTTCAGCTTGGTGATTTACATATTGGATTTGTTCAATTTCGCTCTTTTCATACTGTTTTTTTTGCCATACAAACAAAAGCAAATAAAGCAGTACAAATAAAAACAAAACAGTGATTGTTACAGCAAGATTATGTGAAAAAATAATCAGCAAAGTTAAGATTCCGAAAGTTGCAAGTCCTAGCAAGACCGCAGAAAACGGGATTAAATTATTTTTTTTCATTCTAAACCTCTTGCGCATTATTATATCACAAAAACCCTTAAAAAGCGACCTTTTAAAAGATGCAAGCCCTTCATTTCTCTAACTTCAGACACAAAAAGAGGAGGGAATCATCACCCTCCTACCCACGTGTTCAGAACACTAACACCTAACGTTCCACGATAAGGGCAGTCCCCATCCCTCCTCCGATACAGAGAGTTGCTAAGCCAGTTTTAGCATCACGTTTCATCATCTCATGTACCAGCGTAACTAGGATACGGCAACCGGAAGCCCCAATTGGGTGACCAAGAGCAATGGCGCCACCATTGACGTTAACAATATCTGTGTTGAAACCAAGTGTTTTACCAACCGCACAAGCCTGAGCAGCAAAAGCTTCATTTGACTCAATCAAGTCGAGATCTTCAACTGTCAAATTGCCTTTTTCAAGAGCCTTGCGAGTCGCATAAATCGGTCCACATCCCATCATCTTAGGATCCAAACCTGCACTTGCATACGAACGAATGCGGGCAATCACTGAAAGCCCTAATTCTTCCGCTTTTTCAGCACTCATCATCAAGACAGCGGCTGCTCCGTCATTGATACCGGAAGCATTTCCCGCTGTGACAGAACCGTCTTTTTTGAAAACCGGACCTAGCTTAGACAGGCTCTCCAAGCTAACATCTTTTCTAGGATATTCATCTGTATCAAAAACGATAGGATCGCCTTTGCGTTGAGGAATGACAACTGGCACAATCTCTTCTTTAAAGTGTCCAGATTCTATAGCTGCAACTGCTCGTTTTTGTGACTCTAAAGCAAGAGCATCTTGCTCTTCTCTACTGACACCATATTCTTCGGCCACATTTTCAGCTGTAATCCCCATATGGTATTCATTAAAGGCATCAGACAAACCGTCCTTAATCATGGTATCTACCACTTTTGAATCTCCCATACGGCCGCCCCAACGAAAGCTTGGCAAAACGTATGGAGCCTGACTCATGTTTTCTGCACCACCAGTTACGATAATATCTGCATCGCCACATTGAATCGCTTGAGCAGCCAACTGCACTGCCTTCAAACCGGAACCACAAACCTTATTGATGGTAAATGCTGGTGCAGATTCCGGAAGTCCCGCATGAATGCTCATTTGGCGAGCCACATTTTGCCCTAAACCAGCGCCTAGGACATTCCCCATAATCACTTCGTCTACTAGCTCTGGTTTGACATTGGCTTTTTCTAAAGCACTCTTAATAACCAAAGCTCCCAAATCAACAGCTGAAACATTCTTCAAACTTCCTCCAAAGGAGCCTATTGGAGTTCGCACTGCTGAAACAATCACCACGTCTTTCATAACTGTCCCCATTTATACCTTTTATAATAACGCAATACAAAAGTGGTTTACACTGGTGTAAACCACTTTAAACATTCTATTTTATGATTCTTTGACTTCTAGTAAACCGACTTCACCATCTTCACGGCGATACAAAACATTAGTTGTTTGATCTTCTACATCTACATAGATAAAGAAATCATGTCCCAATAAATCCATTTGAAGAAGCGCTTCTTCTAAATCCATTGGCTTCAAATCAATTTGTTTTGAACGAACGACTTTGGGTTGCACAACATCTGCATCTTCAACCAGAGCATCTGTAAAGAGTTGACTTGTCGCAACTTTATTTTTATTCTTACGTTCGATTTTAGTTTTATTTTTACGAATCTGACGTTCAATTTTATCTGTTACAAGATCGATAGAACCATACATATCTTGAGAAATATCTTCAGCGCGAAGAGTGATAGATCCAAGTGGAATTGTTACTTCAACCTTTGCCGTTTTCTCACGGTAAACTTTCAAGTTCACACGTGCATCCAACTCCTGCTCAGGTTGAAAATACTTTTCAATCTTTTCGAGTTTAGAAACTACATAATCACGAATTGCTTCTGTTACTTCTAGGTTTTCACCACGGATACTATATTTAATCATATAAGTACCTTCTTTCTAAACATTTTTGTTTTTCTAACTATATTATAACGCTTTCATTTTCATTTTGCAAATTTTTTCCTCATCTTACAAGGGAAAAAGTTTTAACTTCCAAAGCACCTGCTTCTTCCAAAAGTCGTTTCACACGATTCACAGTTGCCCCTGTTGTATAGATGTCATCAATCAGCAAAATCTTCTTAGGAAGTGAGATTCCATCTTTAATAAAAAATGGAATTTCAGTAGCCAACCTTTCCAAACGGCTTTTAGAAGAACTAGCGCTCTCTTCTCTTTTTCCTAATATATCTTTAAAAGAAAAACCTGCTGCCTCAACCAAACCCTCGACTTGGTTAAACCCCCTCTCAAGCAATCTTTCAGGGCTTAGGGGAATTACAACAAATTGATAACCTCTATACTTTTTCAGTTCCTCAGCAAGAACGGAAGCAAAAACTTTTCTAAGCAAAAAATCACCATCAAACTTATATTGACTGAAAAAATCTTTCATAGCTTGATTATAGGTAAAGATTGCCTTATGATCAACCTGAATTCCTTCTTTACACCAAAATTTACAATCTTGACACTGAGTTGACAGACCTGCTTTCATACAGTTTGGACAATATTTCTCACCAATCTTCTCAAAACTAGAAGCACAAGCTGAGCATAGATAACTGTAGTCGTGCTTCAAAAGGAAGAGGCTACTAAAAGTTAACTCCCACTTTGTAGCCTGGCCACATAATAAACAGTTCATAATCCAGCCTCCTTGTTCATCTGCTTGATTTCCTTGATTGCCTTCTTGATGGAAGCATTTAATCCATCATGAAAGAAGAGCAACTCACCAGTCGGCCTATCCATACTACGCCCAACTCGCCCTCCAATCTGAATTAAGCTAGACTTGGTAAAGAGACGATGATTAGCTTCTACTACGAAAACATCCACACAAGGGAAGGTAACCCCGCGTTCCAAGATTGTCGTACTGATCAGTATTGTTAGTTCTCCATCTCGAAAAGCTTGCACCTGCTCTAATCGGTCTTCTGTGACAGAAGACACAAATCCGATATTCTCATTCGGGTACTGCTCCTTCAAGATTTCTTTTAGTTTCTCGCCTTTTTTAATCTCTGATGCAAAAATCAGCAATGGATAACCTGTTCTTCTCTGTTTCTCAATGTATATCTTTAACTTAGATGACAACTGGCTTTTCTCTAAACAGCGATTAAAATCCGATAACCAGACTGGTTTAGGAATAATCAAAGGATTTCCATGAAACCGTCTCGGCAAGCTTAATCTTTTTAATTCCCCTGTGCGAACCTTCCTATCTAACTCATCTGTAGAAGTTGCCGTAAGGAATATCCTCAATCCATCCTCCTTTACACTATTCTTTACAGCATAGTAAAGCATAGTGTTGTCAACATAAGGAAAGGCATCTACCTCATCCACTATCAACAAATCAAAAGCATGATAAAATTTTAATAACTGATGAGTTGTTGCAACTACTAAGGGAGTTCGAAAATAGGGCTCTGATTCACCATGGAGTAGTGCTATCTCACAAGCAAAGTCATTCTGCAGTCGCTTATACAGTTCCAAACACACATCAATTCGAGGACTGGCCAAACAAACTGCACCACCATCATCAATCACTTTAGCTACAACTTGATATATCATCTCTGTCTTTCCAGCTCCTGTCACAGCATGAACTAAAGTCGGTTCTTTCTTTTCGACTGCTCGAATCAACCCCTCTGATACCTTTTCCTGAAAAGGGGTTAACTGACCACACCATTTGAGAACATCTTGCTTAGGTAAAACTTCCTGCGGAAAATAGTACAAAGCTTGATCACTCCTGACTCGCTTCATCAGCAAACACTCCCTACAATAGTAAGCGCCGATAGGCAAATACCATTCTTCTAGAATCGTACTATTACAACGTTGACAAAACAGTTTCCCCTTCTCTTTTCTCATTGCTGGCAGTTTCACTGCTACCTGTCGTTCTTCTTCAGTTAATTCTTTCTCAGTAAACAAGCGACCGAGGTAATTTGGATTTACTTTCATACTTTAATATTCGCAAAAATCTAGCACTTTAGGTGTTTTTTTAGTACAATTAAATCATGGAATTTAGAACAATTAAAGAGAACGGGCAAGTCCAAGAAGAAATCAAAAAATCGCGCTTTATCTGTCATGCCAAGCGTGTCTATAGTGAAGATGAGGCTCGTGATTTTATCACTGCCATCAAAAAAGAACACTACAAAGCCACCCATAACTGCTCTGCCTTTATTATTGGGGAACGCAGTGAAATCAAGCGTACGAGTGATGATGGCGAACCTAGTGGTACTGCTGGAGTCCCTATGCTCGGAGTCTTAGAAAATCATAATCTTACCAATGTCTGTGTAGTAGTTACCCGCTATTTTGGTGGCATCAAACTAGGTGCTGGTGGTTTGATTCGTGCTTACGCAGGAAGTGTAGCCTTGGCTGTCAAAGAAATAGGCATTATTGAAATCAAAGAGCAAGCTGGCATAGCCATTCAGATGTCTTACGCTCAGTATCAAGAATATAGCAATTTTCTTAAAGAACATCATCTCATGGAGCTGGATACAAACTTTACAGATCAAGTTGATACAATGATTTATGTTGATAAGGAAGAGAAAGAAAATATCAAGTCTGCTCTTGTAGAGTTTTTTAATGGAAAGGTTACTTTAACGGATCAAGGTTTACGAGAAGTTGAAGTTCCTGTAAACTTAGTATAAACAAAGGAGAAATACATGGGGTTTGGAAAATTTATTCAAGGACTTGCTGGTAACTTCAGCGAGGAAAACAAAGAGACTCTTATCAAAGAATATGGACAATATCTACTAAAGAATGAAGAAATTCAAAGTGGATATAAACTTATTCGCGATTCAATTATCTTTACAAATATCCGTATTATTTTTACAGATAAGCAAGGTGCCACTGGTCGCAAGGTGTCTGTTAAGTCACTCTTTTTGATGAACATTGTAAACGTTGAAATGGAAACTGCTGGAACAGGTATAGATGATAGTGAGATTACGATTACTTATTTAGAAAATGTCTTTCTAAAAGCACATAATGAGCATCTGAGTTTCCATAAATTTGAATTCCCCAAAAAAACAGACATCCTCCCTCTTTACACCTATCTATTAGAATTGGCTTATCACAATCGATTAAAAATTAATGGCTTAGACCATTGATATAAAAAAATCCTATCGCTTTGATAGGATTTCTATATTTTACAAATAGCCTTAAGCGCGTTATACTAGTATCATCTTATACAAAGAGGTTTATCTATGGCTATTTATAACAATATCACTGAACTAATCGGACAAACACCGATTGTTAAACTTAACAACATTGTTCCAGAGGGTGCTGCAGACGTCTATGTTAAACTAGAAGCTTTTAACCCTGGATCGTCAGTAAAAGACCGCATTGCCCTTAGCATGATTGAAAAAGCGGAACAAGATGGTATTCTAAAACCGGGTGCTACTATTGTTGAAGCAACGAGTGGAAACACTGGTATCGGTCTTTCATGGGTAGGTGCTGCTAAAGGATATAAAGTTGTTATCGTCATGCCTGAAACGATGAGCGTGGAACGCCGTAAGATTATCCAAGCCTATGGTGCTGAACTCGTCCTCACTCCTGGTAGCGAAGGAATGAAAGGGGCCATTGCCAAAGCTCAGGAAATCGCCGCTGAACGTGACGGCTTCCTTCCACTCCAATTTAATAATCCAGCTAATCCAGAAGTACACGAAAGAACAACAGGAGCTGAAATACTGGCTGCTTTCGGTTCTGATGGTTTAGATGCTTTTGTGGGTGGTGTTGGTACTGGTGGAACGATCTCAGGTGTCTCTCACGCTCTTAAAGTAGCAAATTCAAACATTCAAGTTTATGCAGTTGAGGCAGACGAGTCAGCTATCTTGTCTGGTGAAAAACCAGGACCCCACAAAATTCAAGGCATCTCAGCTGGATTTATTCCTGAGACACTTGATACAAAGGCCTATGATGGTATCGTCCGCGTAACGTCAGATGATGCTTTAGCACTTGGCCGTGAAATTGGTGGAAAAGAAGGCTTCCTTGTTGGGATTTCTTCAGCTGCAGCGATTTACGGGGCAATTGAGGTTGCCAAGAAATTAGGTACAGGTAAGAAAGTCCTTGCTTTAGCACCAGATAACGGCGAACGTTATTTGTCTACAGCACTCTATGAATTTGTAGTGTAGCCTCCTAAATGCACTTAGCCCTTATTAAAGGGCTTTTTGTTTACTCATATAGAGCCTACTCTCTAGACAAAAAGAAAAAGGAAGCAATTTGCTTCCTTTTCTATTAGTTATTCAAGGCTGCTGCCATTGTAGCTGCAACTTCTGCTTCAAAGTCGTTTGCAGCTTTCTCAATACCTTCACCAACTTCAAAGCGAGCGAACTCAACTACTGAAGCATTTACTGATTCAAGGTAAGCTTCAACTGTCTTGCTGTCATCCATGATGTATACTTGTGCAAGAAGTGTGTATGCTTGGTCAACTTTAGTGTTGTCAAGCATGAAGCGGTCCATTTTACCTGGGATGATTTTGTCCCAGATTTTTTCTGGTTTGCCTTCTGCAGCCAACTCAGCTTTGATGTCAGCTTCAGCTTTAGCAATCACTTCATCAGACAATTGTGCTTTTGATCCATACTTCAAGTGTGGAAGAGCTGGTTTACCAACCATTGCACGGCTTTCGTTATCTTGATCGATTACGTGGTTCAATTGTGCCAACTCATCTTTAACAAATTGCTCATCCAATTCTTTGTAAGAAAGAACTGTTGGTTTCATTGCAGCAATGTGCATTGAGATTTGTTTAGCAAGAGCTTCGTCTCCACCTTCAATAACAGAGATAACACCGATACGGCCACCATTGTGTTGGTATGCTCCGAAGTGTTGTGCATCTGTTTTTTCAAGCAAAGCAAAACGACGGAATGAGATTTTTTCACCGATTGTAGCTGTTGCAGATACATATGCAGCTTCAAGAGTTTCACCTGAAGGCATTGTCAAAGCAAGAGCCTCTTCGTTGTTAGCTGGTTTACCTTCAGCAATTACTTTAGCTGTTGCGTTTACCAAGTCAACGAATTGAGCGTTTTTCGCAACGAAGTCAGTTTCGGCATTTACTTCAACTACTGCTGCAACGTTACCGTTAACAAATACACCAGTCAAACCTTCAGCTGCAACACGGTCAGCTTTCTTAGCTGCTTTCGCCATACCTTTTTCACGAAGCAATTCAATCGCTTTTTCGATGTCACCGTCTGTTTCTACAAGCGCTTTTTTAGCATCCATAACACCGGCACCAGATTTTTCACGCAACTCTTTTACAAGTTTAGCTGTAATTTCTGCCATTTTGATTCTCCTATATTTTTTAAAAATAGGAGAGCTGGGCTAGGCCCCGCCCTCCTAGGTAATTACTATTTATATGAATTAAGCGTTGTCGCCTTCTACAACTTCAACGATTTCTTCGATTGAGTCAGCTTGAGCTTCTGAAGCTGCAAATTCTGCTTCAACTGCTGCTGCATCTTCACCTTGACGTCCTTCGATGATAGCGTCAGCTAATTTAGCTGTGATCAATTTAACAGCGCGGATAGCGTCATCGTTAGCTGGGATGATTACATCGATATCGTCTGGATCAGTGTTTGTGTCAACCATCGCTACAACTGGGATACCCAATTTTTTAGCTTCTTTAACAGCGATTTGTTCTTTATGTGGGTCAACTACATACATTACATCTGGGATACGAGGCATGTCTTCGATACCACCCAAGAATTTTTCAAGACGTGCACGTTGTTTGTTAAGAAGTGCAACTTCTTTCTTAGGAAGAACGTCGAAGATTCCTTCTTCTTCCATACGTTTGATTTCTTTCAAACGAGCAATACGTTTTTGGATAGTTCCCCAGTTAGTAAGAGTTCCACCCAACCAACGGTGGTTGATGTAGTATTGACCTGAACGTTCTGCTTCTTCTTTAACAGCGTCAGCAGCTTGTTTTTTAGTACCAACAAACAATACAACTGCATCGTTAGCTGCTGCATCACGCATAAAGTCGTATGCTTGGTCAGCGTATTTTACAGTTTGTTGCAAGTCGATAACGTGGATTCCGTTACGCTCAGTGAAGATGTACTTAGCCATCTTAGGGTTCCAGCGACGAGTTTGGTGACCAAAGTGTACACCAGCCTCAAGAAGTTGTTTCATTGAAATTACTGCCATGAGTATTTCTCCTTTTTGTTTTTTTCCTCTCCTCGACTTCAACTTGCAAAACGACCCGAGGGCAACAGTTTCACAATTCATCAAGAATGAGTATTATCGTTTACACGACAAGTTTAATTCTATCATATTTTATCAATATTTTCAAGTGTTTTTGCTAGTTTTTAGCCCAACTTAAGACTAAAAAATAAAGAGACTCAAATCGTGCCTCTTTATTTCATTCATTAGTTTGGATAGATATATGTTACGTAACCTTCAGAAGTTGTAGTTGGGTTGAACCATCCACGTTTGTTACCGATTGTACGATCTCCACCATAGTTTGATTCTGATACTTGAATGCTAGTTGATGATGAAACTGCTGTAACAACCGCTACGTGTCCATATCCACCGTCATTCCAACATGCAATCGCACCAACTTGTGGAGTTGATCCTGTACGGAATCCTGCAGCTGCTGCACTTGTAGCCCACTGCGCTCCGTTACCCCAGTAATCTCCAGCCCAAGGTGCTAATGTTTTAGCTCCCCAAGTACATTCACCAGTTGGATAACTTGAAGCATTTGTACTGTATGTTGGACGCTGTCTAGTTGGAGTTGGAGCAGGTGCTGGAGTGTAGCTTGAATCATCATCTGATGAAGAGCTTGAAGTCGCTTGCACTTGATCTGAAAGTGTTGTATTTCCAGAAGCAACAACTGATTGTTGTTGGCTTGTTTGACGTGCTTTATAAGCCGCTTCTGCTTCAGCTGCTGCTTTTGCTTCGGCCTCTGCTGCAGCTTTTTGTTCCAACAAAGTTGCTTTATCGCTTTCTGCAGTAGCTTTCTCTGCAGCAAGGTTTAACTCAGCAACTTTCAACTCTGCTTGTTTTGTTGTCAATGCTTGTGCATCGTCAGCAAGCGTTTGTTGGTTCGCAATGACAGTGTTGATTGCTTCATTATTTGCAACCTGTTTTTCAGCGATAGATTTCTTATCAGCTTTCTGTTGTTCCAACATTTTGTTGTTAGCTGATACGATCTCGCTCATGGCTGCAACACGCGAAATAGCTTCCGTAATTGATTTTGAGTTTACAATTGTATTGATGTAGCTAGTTGCTGCACCGTTAGTTTGTGCGCTACGTGCTTGTTTCTCCAAAGATTCATTACGAGCAACAATGTTCTTAGAAAGCTCTGTAATTTCTCCTTCAAGTTTTTTAGATTCAGCTTGTAGAGTTTCATTCTCAGCTTCCAAGTTCGTTTGTTGAGTTTGGATAGCTGTAACTTGCGTTTGGATTTCATCTACTTGTTTTTGAGCTTCTTTTTGTTGAGCTGTCAAATTACTAATCTTACTATCTTGAGCAGCAATCTTTTCATCAGTTGTTTCAGCGTGGACAGTTGTCAATACCGCCGCTTGAGACACTAATACTGTACTTAATAAAAGTGACGCTAAGATTTTTTTCTTCATATTGTGTAGATACTCCTTCTATTTAAGACATTACTAGTATACCAAAAAAAGACATAATAAATATTACGCCTTTGTTACATTTTTATTTCTTTCTTATAGATAATATTTTTCAAAAATATATTGGAAAATAAGCATCCATAAGAAGTTTAAAATCATTGATGGGACAAGGCTGTAGACGATGAAAACTGGCATCGATTCTACTGTCAATCCCATAGCAAGAGCAAGGAGATAGCTCCCCATATCAAATAAGAAACTCATCACAACAATTGTTAACATTCTTGTCCAACGGTTTAGCAAAATTACACTATTAAATTTATGGAGCGAAGCTCCTATCAAGATAAATAGAAGTGTTGCAATTCCTATCAAGTGGAAAAAATAGATATCGTACACCAAACCCACTATACAGCAATAAGCTAGATAGAGATATTCTGAAACCTCAATTGTCTCAAATAAGAGAAATAAAAACAGAAAATGACTTACTAAATGAAAGTGAGGGAAGAAGGATTCCGCTAATTGTCCAATATGTGCATCAATTAGTACGACAAAAGGGAGTAAAAAGAAAATACCAATTTGTTTTAACAGTCTCATTGTTAATTCCCCACTAACTCTACCACATGAAGATTTTTGGTGTCAGCACTCAACTTTACTGTTACTTCCTTTGTTAGATAATCACTGCTGTGTGTTGTAGCAACAACCTCTCCAACAGGAATATCCTTAACATTAAAGTTTCCGAGCCCCCCTGTACTCACCTTGTCTCCTGCGCTAATGTCACTGTTACTATTTAATTGGCTAATTTTAAGCAGTTCTGACTCCTTATCATAACCAACGATAATCCCGTAAATTTCAGTAGAGCCATGCAGGATTTTAACAGAAATTTTGTCTGAATTTTCGGTGTTTGTCAATAGGTTAATCGTTGTTGAATGATCCTCCACCTTTGAAACACTGCCAATCAAGCCCCCGTTTGCAATGGCCAACATATTTTCAGAAGCTCCTTTTGAACTTCCAGCATCAATTGTTAACTCTTGTTTCCAAGATACTGGAGCTCGCATAATCACATCTGCTGCAATGGTTTTTGTAGCCTGCAATTTTGACTTCATATCCAGCAACTGACGTAGTTGTTCATTTTCATTTTTTAAACTTTCTGATTGATTAGACTCCACCTCTAGTTGATAGAGCTGTTTCTTTAGACTTTCGTTTTCATTGTAGGTCTGCGTCAAATGTCCCAAATCCGATTTGAAAGTATCAAACCACTGAAAGGGTTTTTGAACAATTCTATCTACTAAGGAAATCCCATCTCCTAGTTTCGTCACAATAGCGCTTGAATAGGTTGTCACTAATAGAACAGAAACTGCCAGAACTGTGACAAAAACGATGATTATATATTTTGATTTTTTAAAACGGTTCATATTCCTACCTTTATACTAAAAACCTGCTACTGTGAGCTTCTTATCAATCCTACAAACCTGCTAAGATTTTAAGAAAAATAAGAAACATCCCAGTACCAAAATCACAAGAATTGCCAGTGTATCCTTTTGACTCCATCTCAACTGTCTATACTGACTTCTACCCTTTCCTCCCTGATAACCACGTGCTTCCATGGCTATTGCCAATGAATCTGCACGCTTTAAGCTCGTCGCAAAAAGAGGAATTAAAATCGGAATCATAGCTTTTACTTTTTGAACGATGCTACCTTCGCCAAAGTCAACTCCACGGGCTTTTTGAGCATTCATAATTCGCGTTGTGTCATCCATCAATGTTGGAACAAAACGCAAACTCATTGATAACATCAGACCAATTTCATGAACGGGAACTTTCACGCGTTTCAGCGGTGCTAAAAGAGCTTCAACTGCAGCTGCCAGACTCAAAGGCATGGTCGTTAAGGTTAGCAAAGTTGAAAAGAAAATAATCAACACAAAACGACAGAAAATAATTCCTGCTTGTTGCAAAGCATAATCCGTTATTCTTATAAAAGAAAACTCAAATAAGACATTTCCACTTGAAATGAAAAAAAGTTGAAATAGAGTCGTAAAAGCAATCAGGAAGAACATGGACTTTAATCCCTGAATGAAAAATGAGAGGGAAACGCCTGACAAAGCGATAAATATACCTGTCGCTACAAACAGAATGAGATTGGTGAGAGGATTATTGGCCCAAAATACAATCAAAATCAGCAAGATCATAGCAAGCAATTTACTACGTGGATCCAAGCGATGAATGATGGAATCCCCCGGTATATAACGCCCTAAAATCATACTATCCATTTAGCGACTCCTTAAACTCCTCTATCTTGATTGGCAGTTTTTTAAAAGCTACACCTCTATCTGCCAAACGTTTACAAAAGGCTGTGATTTTAGGCACACCTAACTGTACTTTTTCCATAGAGGCTACATCTTGGAAAACTTCGCACGGTTTGCCACTTTTGACCAAACGCCCCTTTTCCATAACATAGACCTGATCAGCATATGCAGCTACATCATCCATCAAATGCGTTACCAGAACGATTGTCATTCCAGAAAGGTGGAGTTCTTTAAACAAAGTCATCAATTCTTTTCTGCCCAAAGGATCAAGTCCTGCTGTCGGCTCATCTAAAACTAAGACAGTTGGCTCCATCGCTAGCATACCTGCTATAGCCACACGTCTCATTTGACCACCAGAAAGTTCAAAAGGACTGCGCTCAAAGAGTGACTCATCGATGCCTACCAAGGCTAACTTTTCACGCGCAATTTTCTTGGCCTCTTCCTCAGAAACTCCAAAATTTTGCGGTCCAAATGCAACATCTTTCAAAACAGTCTCTTCGAAAATCTGATTTTCAGCAAATTGAAACACTAGACCAACCTGCTTTCGAATCTGGCGAATTTCTTTATTGGTTGATGTAGGGGTAATGACGGTATCGAAAACTCGAACAGAACCCTTACTTGGTACCAATAGGCCATTTAAAAGCTGTAAAATCGTTGATTTCCCACTGCCTGTGTGCCCTACTAAAGCTGTATAGGAACCATCCTCAATCGTCAAAGAAACATCAGTCAAGGCTGATGAAGATAGGGGAGTTCCCTCTTGATAGGTAAAGCTCACATTTTCTAGAGTAATTCCCATAACTTGTCCTCTAGCTCTCCTTCTGTCAAATAGCCATCCGGCAACTGATAACCAGTCTCTCTCAAAGATTCTCTCAATTGATTAGTAAAAGGTTCATCCAACCCTATCTGGTCAAGGTCATCCCGAGAAAAAAGTTCTCTTGGGCTGCTGGTTGACTCCACTTGGCCTTTTTTCATGACCAAGACACGGTCACTCATCGCAACTTCCTCTAAATCATGTGTAATGGAGACGACTGTCATCTGATGGTCTTTTCGAATCTCTTGAACTGTCTGAATCAGTTCTCTTCGTCCCTCGGGGTCCAACATACTTGTAGCCTCATCTAGAATTAAAATAGCTGGCCTCAGGGCAACAACTCCTGCAATGGCCACACGTTGTTTTTGGCCACCAGATAAACGAGCTGGTTCTCTCTTCTTAAAGTCCAGCATCCCCACCAACTCCAAAGATTCAGTCACTCTCTTCTTCATTTCTTCACGAGGAAGTCCCTGATTTTCTAAACCAAAGGCGACATCATCTTCAACAGTTGCCCCCACAAATTGGTTATCTGGATTTTGAAAAACCATACCAATTTGACGGCGTAAGTCCCAAACGTTCTCAGAGGACAGCAATTGCCCATCTATCCAGATTTCCCCAGACTCTGCTTCAAGCAATCCATCAATCAAACGGATAGTTGTCGATTTTCCACTCCCATTATGACCTACAATCGAAAGCCATTCTCCCCGTTTCACGTGAAACGAGACATTATTAACGTCATAATGTTCCTGGTCTTCCTTGTAACGAAAAGACAGATTTTTTACTTCAATAATCGATTTCATTTCGAACCAAATGTCCCTTTGAATACATGAGCGCTACCCTTGAAATAATCATAGCCAGAGTAGATAGTGAAAAACAAAGCGATATAAAGCAACAGCTGACCAATTAAATTCCAATGTAAGAGCAAAAAGATAATGGCAAACATCTGACTAAAGGTCTTGATTTTCCCTGGCATCGCTGCTGCTAGAACTGTCCCTCCCGTCTCAACAAGCAACAAGCGCAAGCCTGTCACCGCAAGTTCACGAGAGATGATAATAGCAACAACCCAAGCTGGAGCCATACCTAACTCAATCAACATGATAAAAGCTGACATAACCAACAGCTTATCGGCCATCGGATCAGCAAACTTTCCAAAGTTGCTGACTACATTCCATTTACGAGCAAGGTAGCCATCAAGATAATCCGTTATACTAGCAACTGCAAAGATGATCGCTGCTAGCAAATGACTGCCTTGTGAATGACCCAAAGTCAAAATAAGAATAAAGAGAGGTATAAAGAGAATTCTACCAATAGTTAATACATTAGGAATTTGTTCTTTTTTCATTGATTTTTCCTTAATCTGTAGTAAATGTAAGTGTTACAGTTCCAGTCTGAGTTGTCAGCTTCGAAGTATCAATCGTTTGATTGTCCACAGTCACAGTAACTCCCTTCACTACACCTAAAGTAATGGTAACGGGATTCTTAGTTGAAACTGTTGTTTTTGCATTCTTATTGTCTGCGGATAGTGTCACACCACCCTCCAGCTCACTTCCTGAAACACTTACCCAACTAGTTGCATCTGATACTGCCAGTTGAACAGTAGCGATTTCCTTACTCGTTTTATACCGAGCTTCAATGCGGTTTCCTTCGCCTGACACTGTAATAGTTGATTCCGTAGTAGAAGACGAGCTAGACGTCTGACTACTAGAAGATGAACTAGATGAGGTTGTGGAACTAGTTGAGTTCACAACGCTATAATTAGCTGAAGAAGGACTTGGCTGAGTTTGGATGTAGTTCCAAACATAGTAAGTCACAAAAATTAAAATTGACAAAGCAAATAGGACGAAATAAAACAAGGGGAGATAAGACGTTTTTTTCTTATTTGATCGTCTGCGACCAGACAAGTCTTCTTCATCGACATCTACCTCTTCATAAGTAATCATACTACCTGAATCATAGGCATCCAAAACAATTCTTTCATCTAACTCTACTGCCCAGGCATATTTTCTTAAAAAAGAACGAGCATAGAAGGTACTAGGAAGTTGATCAAAATCATCTGCCTCCATAGCTTCTAGAAAGTTCAACTGAATTTCAGTTTTTTCCTGTAATTCTTCCAGACTCAATCCCTGGTTAATTCTAGCTAAACGCAGAACCTCGCCAATTGTTTTTTTTCTCATACGTACCATTCCTTCTTTCTAGTATTAGTCATCTTTTAAGCTGGAAAGATTGTAAAATCAACTAGATCACCATTATCAATCAAACGATGTCCAGCTTCTAGAACATCCTCCAAAGTAATTTCCTGTAAAATTTTCGGAAAATCAAAAATTGTTTCTCCGCAATCCATCGGATCGTATTGAGTTGCAATAAACTCCAGGGAGTTCATACTGCTGAAAAACTCCCCAAACATCTCACTCTTAACAAGATCTAAATGTTCCTCGGTAATATCCGCATCACTACTAAACTGACGAATCGCTTTCCGAAATTGATGCGACAGAGAAACAGGCTCTTTGGTGTCCATTGTCAATATCACAAAATGAAAGCGACTGTTGACTTCAACCTCAAGTGATAATGACACATCTAACTTCCCAGTCTCATATAACCTTTGAAAACGATCAGAAGTCCAACCAAACATCATCGTAAATAGTAATTTCAATAAAATATTGTAACGATAAGACTCAACTTCTGTTATTTGCCCATTACCTCTAATCGCAACAGCAAGTTTGGGTGAAGAAACTTCCATCCGAAGACTATCTGTTTGCTTCACAGGCTGCAAAAGGAGTTGCTCTTTTGAAACCGTAAACTGGTTTGAAACTTCCTTTTCCTTTTTCGAAAAGTATTCCTCAACAACTTCCACATCAATATTTCCAACTAAAAACAGTGACATGTTGACAGGTTTGTAAAACTCTGTAAAGTTCTCTTTTAAATTTGAAACTTGAATCTCAGAAATTGATTTTTCACTTCCAACTATATCTGTCGCTAAAGGAGTATCAGGATAAAGGTTGGCTAATGTTGCAAAAAACAAACGTGAGTCTGGATCATCTTGGTACATTTCTCGTTCTTGCTGGATAATAGCCTGTTCCCTCAAAACAGACTCTTCTGTAAAATGAACATCTCCGACTAACTCATCTAGCAAATCTAAATTCTCTAATAGATGGTCAATTGTTGAAAAAAGATAGCTGGTCTTAGTAAAGCTTGTAAAGGCATTACTGTCCGCACCTAATCGAGTAAAAGCAGCCATTATATCCTCAGAGTTTTCTCTTTCAAACAATTTATGTTCAAGAAAATGTGCAATTCCTGCTGGATGATGACGTAAACCTTTTTTCAAACTTGTATAAGCTGCATCTACAGAACCAAATTGAACTGTTACAATCCCATAAACCTCATTGAAATCTTGTTTAGGAAGTAAAGAAACTGTCAATCCATTTGACAATTGTGCTTTGTAGACTGTTTCCTTTACAGCAGAATAGTATTTTTCTTCAAAAGTAACCTTTGTCATTCTACTCCTTCCATAAAGTAAATCGCTTGTAACTTCAAACTGTTGGCAACTTTACAGACAGCTTCTTTATCAACACTCTCTAATTTTGCCACCAATCGATCAATGTCAAAGCTTGATTTCCCCAATAGAGCATTCAAATAGACTCTTTCAACTAGGGTCTGTTGATTATCTTGAGCCATCAACAAAGATCGTCGAATCATCTCCTTGGTTTGTTCAAGTTCAAAATCTGTAAAGTTACCCTTTTTCAGATCTAGCAATTGATGATTCATCATTTTTCTAGCCTGATTTCGATTTTCTCTATCAATACCCGCATACATCCTTAACAGACCACTAAACAAATCCAATTGACTCGAGACTGTATAGGCTATTCCAGCATTTTCACGAACGTTTGTAAAAAGTTTCGAATGTGCAAATTCACCCAACAAACCATTCATAACAAGCATGGGCAAATGCTCATCATCACCATATTTTACAGGAGAATGATAGCCTAATTCTAAAATAGATTGCCCAACATTCCTCTGAACCATTCCTTCTCGTAGAACATTCGAATAAGATTGATGGTACTGGATAGTGACGCCGTTCTCTCTAGCTGTAAAGGGTAATGACTTCAGCGATTCTGTAATTTCTACTTCGTTGAAATCACCTAAGAAAAAGAAATCAATACGATCATTCTTCAGAGCATTTTGAAAGCACGTGTAGCTACTTTCTGGAGACTCATTTGAAATGCTATTTCGTAAATCACTGTATCTCAATTGAAGACGCTCATCATGGAAGAACAAGCTATCCAACTCCTTATGAGCAAAATAAAATGAATCATCCATATCAGTAGCTAAACTAGCCAATAACTGTTTTCTTTCAATTTCAAACAAGACTGGCTCAAAAGCACCATCTTGAACTAAGGGGGAAAATAAAGTCTGTTTTACTAATTCCAAAATTCGAGAAGTCAAGACATTTTTTTTACTCAAGAACTCATCTCGCACGTAGGTAAATGTTAAGTCAAGAATATGTGCTTGTCCTCTACGATAAGCACTTGTGGAAATATCTGTTCCATATAAACTTGCCAAGTATTTGCGAAATGCTTGTGATGTGGGATAAGCTTGATTTGCCGTCTCCAACATACTTGCACTTAACATGCGTCCTGCTATTGTCTCAAGAGATAAGGGAGCAGTAAAACGAATAGTGATTTTATTTGTTTTAAATTTTTTGGATTGAACAAAATGTACTGAAATTCCAGGCACTAATTCCATACCTTACCTCCTTACATATAGAGTTCTATTATACCACGAAAATCAAAATTTTTCTTGTTCTCTTTATAGCTTTAAAGAGTAAAACCGCTTTCATTTTAGCTAACTTTCCTTCAGCTATTTCAAGGAAAATATGGTATAATACCAAAGATTGAGGTGAATTATGGAATACAAATTATTTGAAGAATTTATTACGCTCCAAGCCCTCCTAAAAGAACTTGGAATTATACAAAGCGGTGGTGCTATCAAATCCTTTTTAATAGATCATCAAGTTTACTTTAATGGCGAGTTAGAAAGTAGACGTGGGAAAAAAATCCGTATTGGAGATACGATTGACATTTCTGATTTAAAGATTGATATCACCTTGACACAACCAAGTTTAAAAGAGCAAGAAGAGTATCAAGCAGATAAGATTGAGAAAGAGCGAATTGCTAAACTTGTCAAAGAGATGAATAAAGGTATCAAGAAAGAAAAACAAAAAACTTCTTCATCGCCTAAAACCAAACAAGTTCCACGTTTTCCAGGAAGATAACCATGTGGCTCCAACATTTAACAATTAAAACCTTTCGAAACTACAAAGAGGCGAAAATTGATTTCAATCCAAAATTAAATGTCTTTCTAGGTCAAAATGCACAAGGAAAAACCAATATCCTAGAAGCAATCTATTTTTTAGCCTTAACACGTAGTCATAGGACTCGTACAGATAAAAATCTCATTCATTTTGATAACGAGCAACTCCATCTTTCTGGCTTGCTACAGAAAAAAACAAGCTCTATCCCTCTAGAAATTGATTTAACGCCAAAAGGGCGTGTGACTAAGGTCAATCACTTAAAACAAGCTCGCCTTTCAGACTACATCGGACATATGAATGTTGTCCTCTTCGCACCTGAAGATCTCCAGCTAATTAAGGGAGCACCTTCTGTCCGTCGAAAATTTATAGACATCGAACTGGGACAAATTAAACCAATCTACTTGTCAGACTTGTCAAACTATAACCACATACTCAAGCAAAGAAATACTTATCTAAAATCCAGCCAGAAGATTGATGAAACATTTCTGTCAGTCTTAGATGATCAGTTAATAGATTATGGTTGTCGCGTTATAAAGCATCGGATAAAATTCATTAAAGACTTAGAGAAATTTGGCCAAAAAAAACACTTAGAAATTTCAAATAAATTAGAAGAACTGTCAATATCTTATCAAACATCTGTCAACTTCACTAATGAAGAACAGCTAACAAGTTCCTTTAAAATTGCTTTGGATAAAAGCAGATCCAGAGATTTATTTAAAAAGAATACTGGAGTTGGCCCTCATCGAGATGATATTTCTTTTTATATCAATGGTATGGATGCTAGTTTTGGAAGCCAAGGTCAACATCGTAGCCTTGTTCTTTCTATCAAACTAGCAGAGATTGAGCTAATGGAAAGTATTACCAACGAGTCTCCTATACTATTGCTTGATGATGTTATGAGCGAACTTGATAATACACGGCAACTAAAATTACTAGAAACCATTTCTCAATCTATCCAAACCTTTATTACAACAACAAGTTTAGACCACTTACAAAACTTGCCAGAAAACCTTAGTATTTTCAATATTCAAAACGGTAAAATTTCTGTAAATCAAAATTGACAACACTGTAAACAAAAAGAACTCCTGAAAATCAGGAGTTCTTTTTTACTTCCTACATAGAGTAGTTTGGTGCTTCATTAGTAATTTGTACATCATGAGGATGACTTTCTTTTAGACCAGCCCCAGACATTTCAATAAATTGAGCGTTGTCGTGTAATTCTTTAAGGTTAGCTGCACCACAGTAACCCATACCAGAACGAATACCACCAATCATTTGGAAGACAATATCAGCTGCTGCGCCTTTATAGGCAACACGTCCTTCAATTCCTTCTGGAACAAGTTTGTTTGCTTCATTGACAGAACCTTGGAAGTAACGGTCACTTGAACCTTTCTTCATTGCAGCGATTGATCCCATACCACGGTAAGTTTTAAACTTACGTCCTTGGAAGATTTCCGTTTCACCTGGTGCTTCGTCTGTTCCAGCGAACATTGATCCAAGCATAACCGCATTTCCACCTGCAGCAAGGGCTTTTACAATATCTCCAGAATACTTGATTCCACCATCAGCAATGATTGTTTTTCCATATTCACGCGCAACAGCTGCTGCATCATAGATTGCTGTCACTTGTGGGACACCAACCCCTGCAATCACGCGAGTGGTACAAATAGAACCTGGTCCGATACCAACTTTGACAACATCTACACCTGCATCATAAAGAGCACGCGCACCTTCTGCAGTGGCAATATTACCCGCAATCAAAGTGCGGTCTGGGAAGTGAGCACGAATCTCAGCAATTTTACGCAAGACACCTGCAGAATGACCATGTGCAGTATCAATAACAATCGCATCCGCTCCTGCTTCAAAAAGAGCCTCTGCACGTTCAAATGTATCTGAAGTAACACCTACTGCACCAGCAACTAGAAGACGACCAAACTCATCTTTTGCTGCATTAGGAAATTCAATTACTTTTTCGATATCTTTAATAGTAATCAAGCCAGAAAGACGACCTTCTTCATCAACCAAAGGAAGTTTTTCAATACGGTGTTCTTGAAGAATACTTTCAGCTGTTGCAAGATCTGTACCAACAGGAGCAGTAACAAGATTTTCACTGGTCATGTGGTTTGAGATTGGCTGATTGTAATCTGAAATAAAGCGAAGATCTCGGTTTGTTAGAATACCAACCAATTTACGATTTTCAAGTGTCTCCACAACTGGAACACCACTGATACGGTAACGTCCCATCAGTTCATCTGCTTCAGCAATAGTGTGTTCTGGAGTCAAGAAGAATGGATCAATAATAACACCATTTTCAGAACGTTTTACCTTGCGAACTTCATCTGCCTGTTGCGCAATAGACATATTTTTATGGATTACTCCAAGACCACCCGCACGAGCAATGGCAATAGCCATTTGACTTTCTGTGACTGTATCCATGGCGGCTGTTATAATTGGGATATTTAAAGTCAGATTATCTGCCAATTTTGTTGTTAAATCTGCATCATTAGGCAACACATGACTTTCTGCTGGAATGAGCAATACATCATCAAAGGTAAAACCTTTTTTTAAAAATTTAGTATCCCAATTAGACATTGAAGTTTCCTCTTTTCTTTCTTTTTGAGCTTGACTCTTTTTGTATTGTATCTATCATACCATTCTATGAAAATTTGTCAATTATATTTATGGTAGAAATCATAAAAAAACTATCCCTGTGATCCTATGGAAGAGATAGTTTTACAATTCATATTTTATCTATTATTTAAAATAATTTAGTCCCATTGCTCCCTTAACTTCAGATAGAGTTTGCCCCGCAACCTCACGCGCTTTCTCACTACCTTTTTGAAGCATATTGTACACTTCTCCCATATCCTTAGCAAATTCGATACGGCGCTCACGAATAGGACCAAGTTCGCGTTCTAATATTTCAAGTAGATAACGTTTCGTCTTCACATCACCAAGACCACCACGTTGATAATGTTCTTTCATATTCGCAATTTCTTGAGCATCTTCTGGACGACCAAACACATCTAGATAATGGAAAACCATGTTTCCTTCAATCTTACCTGGATCCTCCACTCGAATATGATCCGGATCAGTATACATGCTCATGACTTTTTTACGCAACGTATCCGCATCATCTGCTAGATAAATACCATTATTAAGGGATTTAGACATTTTAGCATTTCCATCTAAACCAGGCAAACGCCCTGCTCTCTCATTTTCTGGATAAACACCTTCCGGCTCCACCAAGACCTCACAATTATAAGCATGATTAAAGGAACGAACAATCTCGCGAGTTTGCTCAATCATTGGTTTCTGATCTGTCCCAACAGGAACATAATTAGCCTTGAAGGCAGTAATATCTGCTGCTTGCGCAATCGGATAAACCAAAAATCCTGTCGGAATACTTTCTCCAAACCCTTTTTGAGCAATCTCTGTTTTTACTGTCGGATTCCGTTCCAAACGAGCTAGTGATACCAAATTCATATAGTACATAGACAGCTCAGCCAACTCTGGAATCTGGCTTTGAATAAAGATAGTTGATTTACTTGGATCCAATCCAACTGCTAAATAATCCAAGGCAACATTCCCAATCGATTCTACAATCGTTTGAGGGTCTTTAGCGTGATCTGTCAATGCTTGTTGGTCCGCCAAAAAAACAAACATCTCATACTTGTCTTCTTCCTGCAGTAATACTCTATTTTTAAGACTCCCAACATAATGTCCAATATGCAGTTTTCCTGTTGGGCGATCTCCTGTTAAAATAATGGGTTTCGTCATTTTTTTCTCCTTCGAAATGGTCTCTTCAATTATAGCATTTTTTTGTTAAAATAACAGAAAATTATTTAAATCAAACAACTAACTTATTGTAAACAAACCTGTAAACTTAATTGACACAAAATTGACAAACAAAAATTTGAATATTTCTCTCTTTTCTAGTAGAATAAATATATTACATATTATAGGAGAAAAACATTGCTTACAGTATCTGATGTTTCACTACGTTTTAGTGATCGCAAACTTTTTGATGATGTCAATATCAAATTTACAGAAGGAAATACATACGGATTAATTGGTGCTAATGGTGCTGGGAAGTCTACATTCTTAAAAATTCTAGCTGGTGATATCGAACCAACAACTGGTCACATCTCTCTTGGTCCAGATGAACGTCTCTCTGTCCTCCGTCAAAATCACTTTGACTATGAAGATGAGCGAGTTATTGATGTTGTCATTATGGGAAATGAAAAACTTTACAACATCATGAAAGAAAAAGATGCCATTTACATGAAGGAAGATTTTTCCGATGAAGATGGTGTTCGTGCAGCCGAACTCGAAGGTGAATTTGCTGAACTTGGAGGTTGGGAAGCAGAAAGTGAAGCATCCCAATTACTTCAAAACCTAAACATTCCAGAAGAATTGCACTATCAAAACATGAGCGAATTGGCCAATGGTGAAAAAGTGAAGGTTCTCCTTGCTAAAGCACTTTTTGGTAAACCAGATGTTCTTCTCTTGGACGAGCCGACCAACGGGTTGGACATCCAATCTATTACTTGGCTAGAAGACTTCTTGATTGACTTTGATAACACTGTTATCGTAGTATCCCACGACCGTCACTTCTTAAACAAAGTGTGTACTCATATGGCTGACCTTGACTTTGGAAAAATTAAACTCTATGTTGGAAACTACGACTTCTGGAAGGAATCTTCTGAGCTTGCTGCTAAATTGCTAGCAGACCGTAATGCCAAGGCAGAAGAAAAAATTAAGCAATTGCAAGAATTCGTTGCTCGCTTCTCTGCCAACGCTTCTAAGTCAAGACAAGCAACGTCTCGTAAAAAAATGCTTGACAAGATTGAATTAGAAGAGATTGTTCCTTCTAGTCGTAAATACCCATTTATCAACTTTAAAGCAGAACGTGAGATTGGTAATGATCTCTTGACAGTAGAAAATCTAACTGTAAAGATTGATGGCGAAACTATCCTAGACAATATTAGTTTCATCTTGCGTCCAGGTGATAAAACAGCTCTTATTGGACAAAACGACATCCAAACAACTGCATTAATTCGTGCAATTATGGGTGACATCGACTATGAAGGAACTGTCAAGTGGGGAGTTACTACTAGCCGTTCTTACTTGCCAAAAGACAACTCGGCTGATTTTGCAGGAGGAGAGTCAATCCTTGACTGGTTGCGTCAATTTGCAAGTAAAGAAGAAGATGACAATACCTTCCTACGTGGTTTCCTTGGTCGTATGCTCTTCTCTGGTGATGAGGTTAACAAACCTGTAAACGTCTTGTCAGGGGGAGAAAAAGTACGTGTCATGCTTTCAAAACTCATGCTCTTGAAATCAAATGTCCTTGTACTTGATGATCCAACAAATCACTTGGACTTGGAATCTATCTCAAGCTTGAACGATGGATTGAAAAACTTTAAAGAATCAATCATCTTTGCCAGTCATGACCACGAGTTTATCCAAACTTTGGCAAACCATATCATTGTTTTGTCTAAGAATGGCGTCATTGATCGTATTGATGAAACCTACGATGAATTCCTAGAAAATGCAGAAGTACAAGCAAAAGTTAAAGAACTTTGGAAAGATTAAATAAGACTTCAAAACTCAGTTGGGGTAACCAACTGAGTTTTCTATCATTCTACGAGGTAACATGAAATCATTTTTTAAAACATATTGGACCTATTTTGTTTCTTTCATCATTCCTTTAGTAATTATGACTGGAGTATACCTAACTCAAGGTATCTACTGGAACAGCGATGCATCTCCACTATTAGGAGACGGTTTCCATCAATACGTTATTTTTGATGTAGCTTTACGAAATATTCTGCATGGAAATGGCAGTTTGTTTTACACCTTTACAAGTGGCCTCGGACTGAATTTCTATGCTCTATCTAGTTATTACTTGGGTAGTTTTCTCTCACCTCTGGTTTACTTTTTTAATCTGTCGAATATGCCAGATGCTGTTTATCTGACCACTCTATTAAAATTTGGATTGATTGGTCTGTCAACCTTCTTTAGTCTAAATAGATTATTTAAAGATATCCCAAAATTTTTAAAACTTGCCTTATCTACTTCCTATGCTTTAATGAGCTTCACTATCAGTCAGTTAGAGATTAAAACTTGGCTAGATGTTTTTATCTTGATTCCTTTAATTATAACTGGTTTACACCTACTTATAACACAAAAGAAGCGCCTACTATACTTTACAAGTTTGTCAATCTTATTTATTCAAAATTATTATTTTGGGTATATGACAGCATTGTTTCTTATTTTCTGGTATCTCTGCCAAATTTCTTGGGACTTTAAAACTCGAAAATCATCTTTTCTTGATTTTGTTGTTACCTCCTTTTTAGCTGGAATGGCTAGTTTGATTATGACTCTTCCTACACTGTTTGATTTACAAACTCATGGTGAGAAGTTAACCGCCATCACAAAATTAAAAACAGATAGTAGCTGGTATCTGGATATTTTCGCAAAACAATTCATCGGATCTTTTGATACAACTAAGTATGGATCTATACCAATGATTTTTGTTGGATTGCTTCCTTTTATTTTAACCATTCTATTTTTCACAATAAAATCTATTAAGTTTCACGTGAAACTTACCTATGCAATTTTCTTTGCTTTTTTAATAACAAGCTTTTACATAGAAGCACTTGATTTATTTTGGCAAGGGATGCATACCCCAAATATGTTTTTGCATCGCTATGCTTGGATTTTTTCCACTCTGTTAATTTATACTGCAGCAGAAGTCTTAAATCGCTTGAAAGAACTGAAGCTCTGGAATCTATTTGTCTCACTTTTTCTTGTACTAACAGGATTTTTGGCTACTGTCTATTTTAAATCACACTATTCTTTTTTAACTGATTTGAATATCCTACTCACTCTTGAATTTCTTCTAGTTTATGCTATTTTACTTCTTGCAGTCATTAGAAAATTTATCTCTATAAATCTATTTGCAATTCTTTTGTCTTTATTTATAACAGCTGAGATAAGCTTAAATGCATCATCTCAAATGGAAGGAATAGCTAAAGAATGGGCCTTTGCTTCTCGTAACGCCTATAATAGAGATATCACCGCTATGGAATCCATTCTAAACCAAATTGACGATCCATTTACACGTACTGAGAAACTGCAAATTCAGACAGGCAATGACAGTATGAAATTTAACTACAATGGAATCTCTCAATTCTCGTCTGTACGAAATCGTTCAACTAGCACTAGTTTGGATAAACTAGGATTCAAATCCTCTGGAACCAACCTCAATCTCCGTTATGCTAATAACAGTCTTTTAGCAGATAGTTTATTTGGAATCCAGTACAATATTTCTGAAAATTCACTTGATAAGTATGGCTTTCAAGAGATTTATCAAAAGGATCATTTAACCTTATATAAAAATCAACTCTCTTTACCCATTGCTTTTGCCACTCAATCTATTTACACAGATGTAAACTTTAATAATCACACTCTGGATAATCAGGCTTTATTTATAAACCAGCTTGCTAATCTCAACTTAGATTACTTCTCCCAAATAGCATATGATAAAACAGATAATTCAGATGGTTTAATGAGCATCACAGGTTCTGCGAATGAAGATGCAAAGATTGATTATCAAATTGAGGTTCCTCAAAATAGCCAAGTCTATCTCTCTTTTTCAAATCTTCATTTTACGAATGATAAACAAAAGAAAGTCGACATCCTTGTCAACGGTGAAAAAAAGACTTTTACAACTGACAATGCATTTAATTTCTTTAATTTGGGTTATACTGAAGAACAACAAACCTTCAATATCAGTGTTAGTTTCCCTGGAAATTCTCAGGTGTCATTTGAATCTCCAACCTTCTATCGTTTAGATACTCAGGCTCTTACTGAAGCAATCCAAAAGATTAAAGAACAACCTGTAGAAGTATCCACCTCTAAAAATAAAGTCTTTGCTACATATGAAGTCAAACAAGATACCTCTATTTTCTTCACTATTCCTTATGACAAAGGTTGGTCTGCATACCAAGATGGGAAAAAACTTGAAATCAAGCAGGCTCAGACTGGTTTTATGAAAGTTGATGTTTCAAAGGGAAAAGGCACCATTACACTTTCCTTTATCCCCAATGGTTTTGTTATTGGAGCAGCCTGCTCACTAACTGCCCTTCTTCTTTTTGGGATCTATAATCACAGACGAAATTTATCTAAGACAGAAAAAGATTGACCAATTCCTTGGCCAATCTTTTTAATCTTCTTCCATTTTCTTAGGTTGATAAGCTAGCATACCTAAAGCAGTAAAGAAAGCTAGAGTTATAATAAGGAAAATCACTTGATGATGAATATTTCCTGTCATAGAAATTGTTTGTCGTAAGCCTGATACAGAATAACTCATTGGTAACCAAGGATTGACACCTTTGAAGAAATCATTTGTCAAAGCAAGGGGATAGGTCCCTGCACTTGATGCTAACTGTAATAAAAGTAAAATAAGAGAGAAGAAAGCTCCAATACGGCTATTCCAAGTTGTTAAAGCTGTCACCATAGACATGAAAGCTAAACTTGTGATTATAATTAGAACCAAGGTCCTCATCTCATGGTTCGCAGTCAATCCAATAAGATGGACACCTCCATAAACTAAAACACCTGCTAAGACAGCTATAATCCCATTTATTTCAGAGCGAGACTTCAACCAAGCCCAACGACTCTCTGGATGACGTCCAGAAGGCAACTTAGCAAAAATCATATTGGTAGATATAGCAGCAACAAAAAGAGCAACTGATATCATATAAGGAGCCATGGCAATCCCATTTACAGGAACTTGGTCGTTATCTGTTTTTGAGAGAACTAGAGGTTCAGATAATGTTTCTGCATTTTTAGATTCTGTCGAAGCTGATTTGAGTTGATTATTAGCATTGCCTAATCCTTGTCCTAATGAATCAACTCCTGTCTGTAAATCTTCAAGACTAGAGGTTAAGGTTGTTCCACCATCTGCTAGTTTTCCAGCACCATCTGCAATCTTCATAGCGCCACTTCCTAGTTGAGATGCTGCAGAAAGTAACTGTGTTGATTTATCTGTTAATTGACCAGAGCCAAATTGTAATTTAGTAAGACCTGCTATTAGCTCTGGACTCTTATTATTCAATTGAGCAGAACCAGATGACAAACTTTCTATACCTGATACTAATTCTGGAGTTTTTCCAGCTAGCGCATCTGCTCCAGCTGTCAAGGTTGATGTATTTTCTGTCAACTTACTTGATCTAGAAACTAATTGATCTATACTAGTTGTTAAGTTTGCATTCTTTTCACTTAGTTTATTGGCACCTATAGAAATTGTGTTCAGTCCCTTAGTATAGTTTACAACCCCTTTTTCAATTGACTGACTTCCTGGAACCAACTGATTATCTAAAGCAGTTTGCAATTTTGTAAATCCATTTGACAATGTTGTCAAGGAGCTAGATGCTGCAGGTAAGAGTTGATTTGCTTTCGTCTGCACATCAGATAGATTAGATACTTGTTGTTCTGAATTCTCTATACTTTCTTTCAATCCTCCTACTGTCGTTAAAATTGTTTTTGCTGACTCAATAGTAGAACTAGAATTTTTAGAAATAGCTTCTGTCAGTTCTTTCTTTTGTTCCTCTGTAAGAGATTGATAAGTAGCTGTTGATTGAAGGTTAGTAAGAGTTTTCTCTTGTTCTGTCTGACTTTTGGTCACAATATCCTGAGCAAGAGTTGTTAGATTTGGCAAAGCTTCTGACAATGTACTTTTCAGTTGAGTATTATCTGATATTGTAAGAGCTTGTAGTGTTTTATTTAGTTCTCCTAAGCTTTTTGCCATTTGCGCTATTTCTTCACTTTGTTGAGATGAGGACTCTAATTGGCTTGAAATTTCTTTAATACCAGTATTTAATTGCTCCATTCCATCTCTTAGTGTATCTGATTGATTGGATAATTGACTTGTTCCGTTAGAAAGTTCTTTTACACTACTTGTATATGCATTTACACCAACAGAAAATTGATTGAGACCTGTATCCAGTTGTGAAACGCCACCTGTATAAGACTTTATACCTGTATTTAGCTGATTTACACCTGTCACCAACTCAGGAGTTTTTGAAGCTAATTGACCAAGTCCAGTGTCAACTTGTGAGACAGCATTTGTATAACTTTGTAAACCACTATTAAAAGATCCTAAACCAATATGTAATTGCTCTATAGCAGACACATAGCTAGATAAGCCTTTTGTAAATTGATCCGCTCCATTTGAAAAAGTTACAGTTGAATTAGCTAGAGTATTAAGATTTGTCGTCAACGTTTGACTTCCCGTTACCAACTGATTGGCTCCATTAGCCAATTGTTCACTTCCATCAGCTGCTTTATTTATTCCAGACTTCAAATCATTCATTTTTTGAAATAAAGCCTTAGTGTATGTTTCAGTAATATTAGCAGAGACGGTTTGTTTTAATTGTGTCATTGCAGAATCACTCATCTTACTTGCAATAAAGCTATGTCCACTTGACGTCTGATAATCAATCTGCATTTGTTCAGGATGATTCGTTAGGATAGAGGTCGCTTTTTCAGATAGGTCGCTTGGTAAAGTCACTACCATATAGTAGTCACCATCTTCTAGCCCTTTTTCCCCTTCCTCTTCATTAACAAAGTGAAAATCTAAAGCCTTATTTTCTTTTAAATTAGACACCATGTCTTCACCAATTGCCATTGTCTGTCCATTATAAGAAGCTTCCTTATCTTTATTGACAACTGCCACAGGTAACTCCGATACTTGACCATATGGATCCCACATGGACGATAAAAATATGATATTGTATAAAGCTGGAATGAGAGAAATCCCTATCATTACAATGATAAAGGTCGGTTTTTTAAATATTGCTTTCCATTCTTTAAACATGTCTCCTCCTTTTTTTAAACATATTGTCTAAAATTTTGATATAATAGATTATACATCAAAAAATCCAAATTACAAGGTAAAAAATACTTTTTTTAGACATATAGTCTATTTTTGTGTACTAGGAGGAATTATGAAAGAAAGTAATAAACGGTTAAAAACAAAACGAATTATCGAAAATGCCATGGTTCAATTATTGACGGACCAACCCTTTGATCAAATTTCTACTGTCAAGTTAGCAGAAAAAGCCGGAATTAGTCGTTCCAGCTTTTACACTCACTATAAGGATAAGTATGATATGATTGAACTCTACCAAAGTAAGCTATTTCATACCTTTGAGTATATTTTCCAAAAACATGCTCATCACAAAAGAGATGCTATCTTAGAAGTATTTGAATATTTAGAGTCTGAACCACTATTAGCTGCACTCTTATCTGAAAATGGAACAAAAGAAATCCAAAATTTCTTGAGAAATAAACTTCACATTATGCTTAGCACCGACCTTCAGAAACGCTTTATGAAACTACAACTCAATCCAATTGAATTAGAATACAGTAGCATTTATCTAACAAATGCCCTATTTGGTGTTTGACAGACTTGGATTGCTCACGGAAAAAAAGAAAGTCCGCAAGAAATGACAAACTTCATTATGAAAATGTTAGGTGATGTAAACTAAAAAAAGAACACCAATGGTGTTCTTTTTTTATCTGACTCCGCCAGTAGGACTCGAACCTACGACATCATGATTAACAGTCATGCGCTACTACCAACTGAGCTATGGCGGATAAAATAGTCCGTACGGGATTCGAACCCGTGTTACCGCCGTGAAAAGGCGGTGTCTTAACCCCTTGACCAACGGACCATCTATCTGTAGCAGATATAACCATTATATCAATTTCTTACTAATTGTCAATCACTTTTTAGATTTTTTCTCTAGAATATCTTTTAGTTTGCGGACTTTTAAACGAGTAATCGGACAACGATGATCTTCATAAAAGACAACTTCTAAATTCTTTCGATCAATTTCTCTCACATTTCCCACATTGACAAGGAAAGATTTATGGGAGCAATAAAATCGCTGGGTATGTTTGTCCTTTTCCTGAATATCTGTCATAGTTCCATAGAATTCTTTAGCAAAATTCTTACCAATAATCCGAAGTTTATGAGAAACTCCTGTGGTTTCGATATACAAAATGTCATGGTAAGGAATTTTCAAATCATTTCCTTTATAGTTGTAATCAAAATAGTCTACAACATCTTCGTTTTCAAGCAGCATGCTCTTAGTGTAAAAAATACTCTGCTCGATGCGTTTTTTGAACAACTCATCATTGATATCTTTATCAACAAAATCTAGGGCTGATACTTGGTATTTGTACGTTAAGGTAGCAAATTCAGAGCGACTAGTAATAAAGACAATAATAGCATAAGGATTGTGATGACGGATAAATTGAGCCACTTCAAAGCCTTTTTTCTCGATTCCATGAATATCGATATCTAGGAAATAAAGCTGGTTTACTTCATCATTTTCGATATATTCCTTAAACTCACGAACTTTTCCTGTTGTCTTATATGAAATAGGAATATTCGATTCTTCCGAGATTTCATTTAATATTCTCTCTAGTCTCACTTGATGTTCAATAACATCTTCTAAAATTAATACTTTCATTCGAATTCCCTCTTAAATCTAATAATTTGTCTAAATGTGTTGTCTTCCATCTCTGTTTCTAAAATAATGTTGTCATACTTATCTAAAATCTCTTTGACATTATTAAGTCCTAGACCTCTATTTCTTCCCTTGGTAGAAAAACCTAAGGCAAATAGGTCCTCTGAAGGCGTCATAGTGATTTTGCATGAATTCTGGATAACTATAACTGTTTCAAAATCCATTTTAATGACTGCAACTTCCATTTGTTTCAAATAACTATCTGCAGCACCTTCAACAGCATTGTTTAATAAAATGCTCATGATACGAACAAGATCAAGTAAATCTATTGACAGTCTAGTAATGATATCCTTTACTTCCAATGTAAACTCTACATCATTTTTTCGTGCATAGACAATCGATTGAGCAATTAAACTTCGTAAAGCAGAATCTTCTATATTATTTAAATCAAAGTAAGTATATTTTTCTGACCTCAATTTCTGATTTGCTTTTACTAAGACTTCATTGTAAACCCTGTTAATTTCTTGTAAATCTCCACTGTCAATCGCCATTTGCATGCTAACAAGCATCCCTGCATAGTCATGACGAAAACCTCGAATTTCATTATACAACTCCACAATTTCGTCAGTATAAGTCTGTAAATGTTTTTGTTCAAATTTCTTTTGTTTTAGAGCAATCTCTTTTTCAATTTGAACCTTGTGAGAATTCATTGCAAAGAAAATCAATAACAAGCAAATAAAAACAATGGTTGATAAAATACTTCCGAAACTATTTAAATGATGAGTTGTACTTACTATATCTGAAATAAATAATAAGATATGCAAACCAAAGAAAGCAACTATTACTTTTTTTAAAAAAGGGTACAGATAATCTTTATCAAAATATTTAATATCCAGATGAAAATAACGAATTATTATTAGAATAGAAAAATAAGTCATCAACAATACTACGAAAAGGAATGTACTTTTATAGTGTAATACTACTTCATCTCCTGTTATAGAAGATAAGGTTACGGATATAAAAGTATGAGTACTGTGATATAATAAAGATAATAGTAAACTGATAAAAATAGCTTTGTATTTTTCAGACTTCTTTAACTTTCTTAAATAAAGGTACACAACCAAAGGAAATAAAAATTTAGACAAAGCAAAACTATTAGAAAATACTAGTGTAATAATTTCTTCAAGTATAAAAACTGAGATGCATGTATAACAGAAAAAAACAATTTGTTCTTTTCTATTTATTTTACAGATCCATTCATAAATTTTGCTAATAATGATAAAATAAAAAATAGCTATCCCTAATCCAAATAAATCCATTACTCTCTACCTTTATTTCATTACTTTCTTCTTGGAAAAATAAGATTACGAATTGTTTCTGAAATTCTCCAATCTCCACCCCGAATCTCCTGCAATTCTGACTCTGTTACCTCTTTAAATTGTTCCAACTTTACTGTATTTTTCATAATGAAATCTCCTGTATTATTTTTTCTTGTAAGTTAACTTACACACCTATTATACAAAATGAAGACCATGTAAGAAAAAATTCTTCCCAACTGTGCATTTTTGCACCTGAAATGCACTTTTTTAAGAAAAAAGCTGGGATCTATCCCAGCTTCACATCTAAAATTGATCCCAGCAGGATTCGAACCTGCGACCGTTCGCTTAGAAGGCGAATGCTCTATCCAGCTGAGCTATGAGACCTAACACGACCATTCTATCAAAAAACAAGAGCTAAGTCAATCTTCTATTTGTGGTAAGGAGAACCCTGCTGAATTGTAAAAGCACGGTAAATTTGTTCAACTAAAACCAATCTCATCAACTGATGTGGTAATGTCAGACGTCCAAAACTAACAGAAAGATTAGCCCTATTTTTTACAACAGGAGCTAGACCCAAACTTCCTCCAATGATAAAAGTAAGCGTTGAGTATCCTTTTATATAAGCTTGCTCTAGTTGCTTACTAAATTCCTCTGAGGAGAATGTTTTTCCTTCAATGGCTAGTACAACGACAAAGTCTCTTTTTCCAACCTTAGAAAGAATTCTTTCACCTTCTGTTTCCAAGATTTTTTGATTTTCTAATTCACTGGCTTTGTCAGGTGTCTTCTCATCAGTGAGCTCAATCATTTCTAATTTGGCAAAACGTGAAATTCGTTTGGTATATTCAGCAATTCCATCTTTAAGGTATTTTTCTTTTATTTTTCCTACTGTTACAATTTTTATTTTCATTCTTCTATTCTATCATATCCACACTTCATTTCACATCTTATACACACAAAAATCATTCAAAAATACTAGTGAATTCACAGAATAAAGCGAGTTATCCACAACTTGTGAAAAACTTTAATCTTTTAAGTTTGGATTAAGTTAATAGGTTTATAATCTGAGTAAATAAATAACAAACGGAGGCGTTTATGAAACACTTACAAAAATTTTACAAAAAAGGAGTTAAAGTTCTTGTAATCATTCTAATAGGATTTTTAAGTGGTGCCTTAGGAAGTTTCGTAACATTACAACTTTATCAAAAACAAGGAAATCAAGCTACGAATAATAATTCTGGCACTGTCACTCAAACATCCTATAAAAATGAAAACTCAACCACTCAAGCAGTAAATAAAGTTAAGGATGCTGTTGTCTCAATCATTACTTATTCTTCTTCTAGCAGTAGACAAAGTAGTGTATTTAACGCTGATGACACTAATTCTGATTCAGACAATCAACAAATCGCAAGTGAGGGATCAGGTGTTATCTATAAAAAGGATGATAAGGATGCCTATCTTGTAACTAATACTCACGTTATCAATGGAGCTTCAAAAGTTGATATTCGCTTGGCAGATGGTACCAAGGTTCCTGGTGAAATTGTCGGATCTGATACCTTCTCTGATATTGCTGTCGTTAAAATTTCTTCAGAAAAAGTTACAACAGTAGCAGAATTTGGGGATTCAAGTCAACTTAGTGTTGGAGAAACAGCGATTGCTATCGGTAGTCCTCTAGGTTCAGAATATGCTAATACAGTTACACAGGGGATTATTTCAAGTCTTAATCGAAATGTTTCTCTAAAATCTGAAGATGGTCAAGCTATTTCAACAAAAGCCATTCAAACAGATACAGCCATTAACCCTGGTAACTCTGGTGGTCCACTTGTAAACATTCAAGGACAAGTAATTGGTATTACATCAAGTAAAATTGCAAGTAATGGTGGAACATCTGTAGAAGGTCTTGGTTTTGCAATTCCTTCAAACGATGCACAAAATATCATTAAACAGCTTGAAAGTGATGGTAAAGTGACTCGTCCTGCTCTTGGAATTCAAATGGTCAATCTGTCAAATGTTGGAGCTAGTGATCTTAGAAAACTTAACATTCCAAGTGGCCTCACTTCAGGTGTAGTTGTTCGATCTGTTCAAAATAATATGCCAGCAAATGGACATCTTCAAAAATACGATGTCATTACCAAAGTTGACGACAAAGAGATTGCTTCATCAACAGACCTACAACACGCTCTTTACAATCATGCTATTGGAGATACTATCAAAGTAACCTACTACCGTAACGGTAAGGAGGAAACAACCTCTATAAAACTAGATAAGAATTCTGCTGATTTAGAGTCTTAATTGACATCAGTGTAAAGAAAACTTTACAGAAAGTAAAAGATATGTTAGTGTAGAATCATGGAAAAATTTGAAATGATTTCTATCTCTGAAATACAAAAGAATCCTTACCAACCTCGGAAAGAATTTGATACAGATAAACTAAAGGAATTAGCTCAGTCAATCAAAGAAAATGGGCTCATTCAACCAATTATCGTTCGTCAATCTCCTGTAATTGGTTATGAAATCCTTGCAGGAGAGAGACGATATCGAGCTTCTCTCTTGGCTGGTCTAACCTCTATTCCAGCCGTTGTAAAGCACCTCTCAGATCAGGAAATGATGATTCAGTCTATCATTGAGAATTTGCAGAGAGAAAATTTAAATCCTATTGAAGAAGCACGCGCCTACGAATCTTTAGTAGAAAAAGGATTTACTCACACTGAGATAGCGGATAAAATGGGGAAATCTCGTCCTTATATCACTAATTTTATTCGTTTACTTTCCCTACCAGAATATATCTTAGCTGAAGTAGAAAATGGAAAAATTTCTCAAGCTCATGCACGTTCACTAGTTGGTTTGGATAAAGAGCAGCAAGACTATTTCTTCCAACTAATCAAAAATGAAGATATTTCTGTGAGAAAGTTAGAAGTACTTCTTACAGAGAAAAAACACAAGAAGCAAAAAAAAAGTGATTCTTTCATCAAAGACGAAGAAGATAAATTAAAAAAACTACTCGGTTTAAGTGTAGAAATTAAACTTTCAAAAAAAGATACTGGAAAGATTATTATCTCCTTTTCAAGTCAAGAAGAATACGATAGAATTATTAACAGCCTGAAATAAGGCTGTTCTTTTATTTTCTCAACCCACAAATTTATCCACCAATTTTTTTATCAATAACCCTATTAAATCAAGGATTTTCTTATTTATCCCCAACCTGTGGATAAATACTACTAACATTGTGGATTCTTTTCCCCAATCTGTGGAAAAATCCTATTATCTATGGTAAAATAAGTCTAGCACTAAACTACTAAAATCATAGTAAAGGAGGAAAATTAGTTGAAAGAAAAGCAATTTTGGAATCGTATTTTAGAATTTGCTCAAGAAAGATTGACACGATCTATGTATGATTTCTATGCTACACCTGCTGAACTCATCAAAGTAGAAGAAAACACAGCTACTATATTTCTACCGAGATCAGAGATGGAAATGGTGTGGGAAAAGCAATTAAAAGATATTATCATTGCTGCTGGTTTTGAAATTTATGATTCTGAAATCAAACCTCACTATATTTTCACTAAACCTCAGAGTACAGAATCTCCTCAAGTAAATGATACGAATAGTGTCTCTACTTACGATTACACACCTACACTACCAACGATTCCCTATTCCGAAACAGGGTTAAAAGAAAAATATACCTTTGATAACTTTATTCAAGGTGATGGGAATGTTTGGGCGGTGTCTGCTGCACTAGCAGTATCTGAAGATTTGGCTCTGACCTATAATCCTCTTTTCATCTATGGAGGACCTGGTCTTGGAAAGACTCACTTACTCAATGCGATTGGAAATGAGATTTTGAAAAATATTCCTGATGCGCGTGTCAAGTACATTCCTGCCGAAAGCTTTATCAATGACTTTCTTGAACACTTGCGACTTGGGGAAATGGAAAAGTTCAAAAAGACTTACCGTAGCCTTGATCTCTTGTTGATCGATGATATCCAATCTCTCAGTGGCAAAAAAGTCGCGACCCAGGAAGAATTTTTCAATACCTTCAATGCTCTTCATGATAAGCAGAAACAGATTGTCCTAACCAGTGATCGAAGTCCTAAACACCTAGAAGGCCTTGAGGAAAGACTTGTCACGCGCTTTAGCTGGGGATTGACGCAAAATATCACTCCTCCTGACTTTGAGACACGTATCGCCATTCTTCAAAGTAAAACAGAGCACTTGGATTACCATTTCCAAAGTGATACTCTAGAGTACTTGGCTGGCCAATTTGATTCAAATGTTCGAGAATTGGAAGGAGCAATCAACGATATCACTTTAATTGCCAGAGTGAAGAAGATTAAGGATATTACTATTGATATTGCTGCGGAAGCTATTAGAGCACGTAAGCAAGACGCCCGCCAGATACTTGTTATTCCAATTGAGAAAATCCAAACTGAAGTTGGTAATTTTTATGGAGTGAGTGTCAAAGAAATGAAAGGTACGAGACGAGTTCAAAACATCGTTTTAGCACGTCAGGTTGCCATGTATCTAGCTAGAGAACTGACAGATAACAGTCTTCCAAAAATCGGAAAAGAATTTGGCGGAAAGGATCACACCACCGTTATTCACGCCCATGCTAAAATCAAATCATTGATTGACGAAGACGATAATTTACGTTTAGAAATAGAAGCAATCAAAAAGAAAATTAAGTAGCTTGTGGATAAGTTTTCCTTTCTTATCTTTTTTATCCACATTTTTTAAACAAGCTTAGAAGCTTAAGTTTACTAAATAGCACTCAGTTTTCCACAGAATTCACACACTCTATTATTACTATTAACTTTCTAATACTAAAAATAAATAAAGGAGAATCCATGATTCATTTTTCAATTAATAAAAATTTATTTCTACAAGCCTTAAATACCACAAAACGAGCAATAAGCTCTAAAAATGCTATTCCAATTTTATCAACAATCAAAATTGACGTTACCAATGAAGGAATTACTTTAATTGGCTCAAATGGGCAAATTTCTATTGAGAATTTCATTTCTCAAAAGAATGAAGATGCTGGTCTCTTGATAACTTCTTTGGGTTCGATTCTTCTAGAAGCCTCTTTCTTTATCAATGTTGTATCCAGTCTTCCAGATGTAACGCTTGATTTCAAAGAGATTGAACAAAAACAAATTGTCTTAACAAGTGGCAAATCAGAAATCACCCTAAAAGGAAAAGATAGCGAACAGTACCCACGAATCCAAGAAATTTCAGCAAGCACACCTTTGGTTCTTGAAACCAAACTACTCAAGAAAATTATCAATGAAACAGCATTTGCTGCAAGTACGCAAGAAAGTCGTCCAATCTTAACAGGTGTCCACTTCGTATTGAGCCAACACAAGGAACTAAAAACAGTTGCGACAGACTCACACCGCCTTAGCCAGAAGAAATTGACTCTTGAAAAAAATGGTGATGATTTTGATGTGGTGATTCCTAGCCGCTCTCTACGAGAATTTTCAGCTGTATTTACGGATGATATTGAAACTGTGGAGATTTTCTTTGCAAATAATCAAATCCTCTTTAGAAGCGAAAATATTAGCTTCTACACTCGTCTCCTAGAAGGAAACTATCCTGATACAGATCGCTTGATTCCAACAGACTTTAACACTACAATTACTTTTGATGTGGTTAATTTACGTCAATCTATGGAGCGTGCACGTCTCTTATCAAGTGCGACTCAAAATGGTACTGTGAAGCTTGAAATTAAAGGTGGAGTTGTTAGCGCCCATGTTCACTCTCCAGAGGTTGGTAAAGTAAACGAAGAAATCGATACGGAGCAGGTGACCGGGGATGATTTAACTATTAGTTTTAACCCAACTTACTTGATTGATTCCCTCAAGGCTTTAAATAGCGAAAAGGTTACTATTAGCTTTATCTCATCAGTTCGTCCATTTACTCTTGTGCCAGCAGATACTGACGAAGATTTCATGCAGCTTATCACACCAGTTCGAACAAATTAAGTGAAAGAGGTTGAGCCTGGCTCGCCTCTTTTATGATATAATCAAAAAAGAAAAGGAGAGTAGTATGTATCAAGTTGGAAATTTTGTTGAGATGAAAAAACCTCATGCTTGTATAATTAAGTCAACAGGTAAAAAAGCCAATCGTTGGGAAATCACACGTGTAGGGGCAGATATCAAAATCAAATGTAGCAATTGTGACCACCTTGTTATGATGAGTCGTTATGATTTTGAACGAAAAATGAATAAGATTATTGACTAAGAATCCTTAGTTAGAGGGTTAGCAAGTTTTCCCTTTTTGTGTTATAATGTTAGGGATTGAAATGAGAACGGAGAATGAGAAACTATGGCTTTAACAGCAGGTATCGTTGGTTTGCCAAACGTTGGTAAATCAACCCTTTTTAATGCAATTACAAAAGCAGGAGCAGAGGCAGCAAACTACCCATTTGCGACTATTGATCCAAACGTTGGAATGGTGGAAGTTCCAGATGAACGCCTACAAAAACTAACGGAAATGATTACTCCTAAAAAGACAGTTCCAACAACCTTTGAATTTACAGATATTGCAGGGATTGTAAAAGGAGCATCAAAAGGAGAAGGTCTAGGTAATAAATTCTTGGCCAATATCCGTGAAGTAGACGCGATTGTTCACGTAGTTCGTGCTTTTGATGATGAAAATGTGATGCGCGAGCAAGGACGTGAAGACGCCTTTGTGGATCCACTTGCAGATATTGATACCATTAACCTGGAGTTGATTCTTGCGGACTTAGAATCAGTTAATAAACGCTATGCGCGTGTAGAAAAGATGGCACGTACGCAAAAAGATAAAGAATCAGTAGCAGAGTTTAACGTTCTTCAAAAGATTAAACCAGTCCTTGAGTATGGAAAATCAGCTCGCACCATCGAATTTACAGATGAAGAACAAAAAGTTGTCAAAGGTCTCTTCCTTTTGACCACTAAACCAGTTCTTTATGTTGCTAATGTGGATGAGGATGTAGTTTCAGATCCAGATTCTATCGAATATGTGAAGCAAATTCGCGAATTTGCAGCGACAGAAAATGCTGAGGTGGTAGTTATTTCTGCGCGTGCTGAGGAAGAAATTTCTGAGTTAGACGATGAGGATAAGCAAGAGTTTCTTGAAGCACTTGGCTTGACAGAATCAGGCGTTGATAAGTTGACTCGAGCTGCTTACCATCTACTAGGACTCGGAACTTACTTTACAGCTGGTGAAAAAGAAGTCCGTGCTTGGACCTTTAAGCGAGGGATGAAAGCTCCTCAAGCAGCTGGTATTATCCACTCAGACTTTGAAAAAGGTTTTATTCGTGCAGTAACCATGTCATATGAGGATCTAGTAAAATATGGATCTGAAAAGGCTGTAAAAGAAGCTGGGCGCTTACGTGAAGAAGGTAAAGAATATATCGTTCAAGATGGCGATATTATGGAATTCCGCTTTAACGTTTAATAACATTTAATAAATAGTGTCAATTAGGTTGGAAAAAAATTCCAACCCTTTTGGCTTTTGAAAGGAAAAATAAATGACCAAATTACTTGTAGGATTGGGAAATCCAGGGGATAAATATTTTGAAACCAAGCACAACGTTGGATTTATGTTGATTGACCAACTAGCTAAAAAACAAAATGTCACCTTTACACATGACAGGATATTTCAAGCTGACCTAGCATCTTTTTTCATCAATGGAGAAAAAATTTATCTCGTCAAACCAACAACATTTATGAATGAAAGTGGAAAAGCGGTTCATGCTTTATTGACTTACTATGGTTTGGATATTGAAGATTTACTCGTTATTTACGACGACCTTGACATGGAAGTCGGGAAAATTCGTTTAAGAGCAAAGGGATCAGCAGGTGGTCATAATGGTATCAAGTCTATTATTCAACATATAGGGACTCAGGTATTTAACCGTGTTAAAATAGGTATTGGAAGACCTAAAAAAGGCATGTCAGTTGTTCATCATGTTTTAAGTAAGTTTGATCAGGATGACTATGTGGGTATTTTACAGTCTATTGACAAGGTTGACGATGCTGTAAACTACTATTTACAAGAGAAAAACTTTGAGAAAACAATGCAGAGGTATAACGGCTAAATGGTGACTTTATTAGATTTATTCTCAGAAAATGACCAGATAAAAAAATGGCATCAAAATCTGATAGATAAGAAAAGACAACTAATACTTGGTTTATCAACTTCTACCAAGGCTCTTGCAATTGCAAGCAGTCTAGAAAAAGAAAATAAGATTGTGTTACTGACTTCAACTTATGGAGAAGCAGAACGAATTATCAGTGATCTTCTTTCTCTCTTAGGAGAGGAACTTGTCTATCCATTTTTGGTTGATGACTCTCCTATGGTAGAGTTTTTGATGTCTTCGCAAGAAAAAATCATTTCGCGGGTTGAGGCCTTGCGTTTTTTGAGTGATCCGTCTAAGAGAGGGATTTTAGTTTGTAATATCGCAGCGAGTCGGTTAATTTTACTCTCTCCGACTAGATTTAAAGAAAGTACTATAAAAATTGCAGTTGGCGAAGAATATGACCAACACGAGCTACTTCACCGGTTAAAGGAAATTGGATATCGAAAAGTTACTCAAGTACAGACACAAGGTGAGTTTAGTATTCGAGGAGATATTTTAGATATTTTTGAGATGTCTCAGTTAGAACCTTTCCGAATCGAGTTTTTTGGTGATGAAGTAGATGGTATTCGTACTTTTGAAGTCGAAACACAATTATCGAAAGAAAATCAGACAAACCTCACTATCTTTCCAGCTAGCGACATACTTTTGAGAGAAAAAGATTATCAACGAGGACAGTCAGCTTTAGAAAAGCAAATTTCAAAGACTCTATCACCAATTTTAAAATCATATTTGGAAGAGATTTTGTCAAGTTTTCATCAAAAACAAGTACATTCAGATAGTCGAAAGTTTTTGTCCTTATGTTACGATAAAACATGGACTGTATTTGATTATATTGAAAAAGATACACCAGTATTCTTTGATGACTATCAAAAATTGATGAATCAGTATGAATCCTTTGAAAGAGAATTAGCACAATACTTTACAGAAGATTTACAGAATGGTAAATCATTTTCTGGGATGCAGTATTTTGCAGATACAGAGCAAACCTATAAAAAACAAAGTCCAGTTACCTTTTTCTCCAATCTGCAAAAGGGCTTAGGAAATCTTAAGTTTGATCACATTTATCAATTTAATCAATACCCCATGCAAGAGTTTTTCAATCAATTTTCATTTTTAAAAGAAGAAATTGAGCGATACAAAAAAATGGACTACACTATTATTTTGCAGTCTAGCAATTCAATGGGAAGTAAGACGTTGGAAGATGTTTTAGAGGAATATCAGATCAAATTGGATTCCAGAGATAAGTCAAGTATCTGTAAAGAATCTGTAAACTTGATTGAGGGTAATCTAAGACATGGTTTTCATTTTGTAGATGAAAAAATTCTCTTGATTACTGAACATGAGATTTTTCAAAAGAAATTAAAACGTCGTTTTCGAAGACAACATGCTTCAAACGCAGAGCGATTAAAAGATTATAATGAACTTGAAAAAGGGGACTATGTTGTTCACCATATCCATGGAATTGGTCAATATCTAGGAATCGAAACAATTGAAATCCAAGGCATTCACCGTGATTATGTCAGTGTACAGTATCAAAATGGTGACCAAATCTCCATCCCAGTAGAGCAGATTCAGTTACTGTCCAAATATGTTTCAAGTGATGGGAAACCTCCAAAACTTAATAAATTAAATGATGGTCATTTCAAAAAGGCCAAGCAAAAAGTTAAGAACCAGGTAGAGGATATAGCTGACGATTTAATTAAGCTTTATTCTGAGCGTAGTCAGTTGAAGGGATTTGCTTTCTCAGCTGATGATGATGAGCAACATGCTTTTGATGATGCTTTCCCTTATGTTGAAACGGATGATCAACTTCGCAGTATTGAGGAAATCAAGAGAGATATGCAGGATTCTCATCCCATGGATCGACTTTTAGTTGGGGATGTTGGCTTTGGAAAGACTGAAGTTGCTATGCGTGCAGCCTTTAAGGCAGTCAATGATCACAAACAGGTTGTTGTTCTAGTTCCGACGACGGTGTTAGCGCAACAGCACTATACGAATTTTAAGGAAAGATTTCAAAATTTTGCTGTTAATATTGATGTGTTGAGTCGCTTTAGAAGTAAAAAAGAGCAGGCAGAGACACTTGAAAAACTAAAGAATGGTCAAGTCGATATTTTGATTGGAACGCATCGTGTTTTGTCAAAAGATGTTGTGTTTTCAGATTTGGGATTGATGATTATTGATGAAGAACAACGATTCGGTGTTAAGCATAAGGAAACATTGAAAGAACTGAAGAAACAAGTGGATGTCTTAACATTGACAGCTACTCCAATACCACGTACTCTTCATATGTCTATGTTGGGAATCAGAGATTTGTCTGTTATTGAAACACCTCCGACCAATCGTTATCCAGTGCAAACCTATGTTTTGGAAAAGAATGATAGTGTGATTCGTGATGCTGTCTTGCGTGAAATGGAGCGTGGAGGTCAAGTTTACTATCTTTACAACAAAGTTGACACTATTGATCGGAAGGTTTCAGAATTACAAGAGTTGATTCCAGAAGCTTCGATTGGGTTTGTTCATGGACAAATGAGTGAAATTCAGTTGGAAAATACTCTACTTGATTTCATTGAAGGTCAGTATGATATTTTGGTGACGACTACTATTATCGAGACAGGGGTAGACATTCCAAATGCCAATACCTTATTTATTGAAAATGCAGACCACATGGGCTTGTCAACCTTGTATCAATTAAGAGGAAGAGTCGGTCGTAGCAATCGTATTGCTTATGCCTATCTTATGTATCGTCCAGAAAAATCAATTAGTGAAGTCTCTGAGAAGAGATTAGAAGCGATTAAGGGATTTACAGAATTAGGCTCAGGATTTAAGATTGCGATGCGAGATCTTTCGATTCGTGGAGCAGGAAATCTCCTAGGAAAATCGCAGTCTGGTTTCATTGATTCTGTTGGTTTTGAATTGTATTCGCAGTTACTAGAGGAAGCTATCGCTAAACGGAACGGTAATGGGAATAAAAGAATCAAAGGAAATGCTGAGTTGATTTTACAAATCGACGCCTATCTTCCTGACACTTATATTTCTGACCAACGACATAAGATTGAAATTTACAAGAAAATTCGTCAAATTGACAATCGTGTCAACTATGAAGAACTACAAGAAGAATTGATGGATCGCTTTGGAGAATACCCAGATGTAGTAGCCTACCTTTTAGAGATTGGTTTGGTTAAGTCATATTTGGACAAGGTCTTTGTAGAACGTGTGGAAAGAAAAGATAACAAGATTACAGTTCAATTTGAAAAAGTCACTCAACGACTATTCTTGGCTCAAGATTATTTTAAAGCTTTATCCGCAACGAACTTAAAAGCAGCCATAGCTGAGAATAAGGGATTAATGGAAGTTGTATTCGATGTTCGAAACAAGAAGGATTATGAAATTTTAGAAGGTTTGCTGATTTTTGGAGAAAGTTTATTAGAGATAAAAGAATCAAAGGAAGCAAATCCCATTTAACATTTTTCTTCTATAAAAAGGATAAAAATGGTACAATAATAATTTGAGGTAATAAAAATGAGATTAGACAAGTATTTAAAAGTATCACGAATTATTAAGCGTCGCACAGTCGCAAAAGAAGTAGCAGACAAAGGTAGAATCAAGGTGAATGGAATCTTGGCCAAAAGTTCAACGGATTTGAAAGTTGATGACCAAGTTGAAATTCGCTTTGGAAATAAGTTGTTGCTTGTTAAAGTACTAGAGATGAAAGATAGTACAAAAAAAGAAGATGCAGCAGGCATGTATGAAATTCTCAGTGAAACACGGGTAGAAGAAAATGTCTAAAAATATTGTACAGATGAATAATTCTTTTATTCAAAATGAACATCAACGTCGTCGTTACCTGATGAAGGAGAGACAAAAGAGGAATCGTTTTATGGGTTGGGTCCTTATTTTGATGATCTTGTTGTTTATTTTACCAACTTATAACTTGGCCCAAAGCTATGATCAGTTACTGCAACGCCGTCAGCAATTAACAGAGTTGAAAGAGCAGTACCAAACTCTTAGTGATGAAAAGGATAAGGAATCCGCCTTTGCTGCAAAATTGAAAGATGAAGACTATGTAGCAAAGTATGCACGCGCCAAGTACTATTACTCAAAGAAACGAGAAGCAATTTACACAATTCCTGATTTGCTTCCGAGGTAATGTCATGGAAAATTTATTGGAAGTTGTTGAGCAATTTTTAAGTTTATCAGATGAAAAATTAGAGGAATTGGCAGCTAAAAACCATTTATTACGATTACAAGAAGAAAGGGAAGAGAAGAATGCGTAAGTTCTTAGTAGTTTTATTGCTACCTGCTTTTATCATAACCTCAAGAGTAGTTAGCACAGAAAAACAGCTTCCTTACTCTTCGCAAGAAATTTATTATCTAACCGAGTCTGATTATGGATTCTACTATAAAGAAACTCTTGAATCTCCAATGGTTTATGGAGAAACAGCCGTCTATGCTAATGAGGATCTTATTAAGGAGTCTGGTAAATTAACTCCTGGAAATGCCTTTAAAATCGTAGAATGGCGTTTGAATAGACAAGGTGTTCCTGTTTTTAAATTAGATAATCACCAGTTTATCCTTGCAGATAAGCGCTTGGTCTATGATCAAAGTCAAGTTCAAACTCAAAATAGGCAAGTATGGTTGGAGCCAGGGTTTGTTATCTACAACAGCCCCTATGATGTGAAAGAAATTTCTTCCTCTTTCTCTCCCTATCAACGCGTAACAGTGGATAGAACCCTTTTTGCTGAGGGACAAGAATTTCTTCATATTGATCAAGTTGGGTGGGTATCAAAAGAGTTCGTCTCAGAAGAAGACAATCGCATCCAGAAGGTTCAAGAAGTTTTATCAAACAACTATCAGAATGAAAATTATTCTATTTATGTTAAACAACTGACTACAGGTAAAGAGGCTGGGGTGAATGAAGATAGCAAACTTTATGCAGCTAGCATCTTGAAACTAGCCTATCTTTATTATGCTCAAGATAAGATAAATCAAGGAGAGTATACGTTAGACAGTAGCTTCAAGTATGTCCCGGAAGTAAATAGTTTCCCTGGGTCCTATAAACCAGAAGGTAGTGGTAGCTTACCTAAAAAAGAAGATAACAAAGAATACAGTCTTCAACAGTTAATTACCAAGGTAACAAAAGAGTCTGATAATGTTGCTCATAATATTTTAGGTTATTACGTGACCAATCAATCTGACGGAGCTTTCAAAGAAAAAATGTCTACCATTATGGGCGAAGATTGGGATGTGAATGATAAACTGACTTCTTCAAAAATGGCTGGAAAGGTCATGGAAGCTATTTATAATCAGAATGGTTTTGTCTTAGAGTCTCTAGGTAAGACTGATTTTGACAACCAAAGAATCGCAAAAGGTGTTTCGGTTAAGGTAGCTCATAAAATTGGAGATGCCGATGAGTTTAAACATGACACTGCCATTGTCTATACGGATTCTCCTTTCGTTCTTTCCATTTTCACCAAAAATTCTGACTATGACACCATTGCTAAGATAGCCAAGGATGTCTATGAGGTTCTAAAATGAGGGACCAGGATTTTTTAAATCATTTTCTCCGAAAAGAGTATTTCAAAAAACATTCGAAAGTCGTGTTAGCTTTGTCTGGCGGACTGGATTCGATGTTTTTATACCATCTATTGTCTACTTATCAAAATGAGTTGGGAATTGAGTTGATTGTAGCACATGTCAATCACAAGCAGAGAAGTGAGTCTGACTGGGAGGAAAATGAACTAAGGAAGTTAGCTGATGCAGCTGAACTTCCTATTTATATCACAAGCTTTTCAGGAGACTTTTCAGAAGCGCGTGCTCGAGAGTTTCGTTATGATTTTTTTAGGAAAATCATGAAAGAGGTTGGAGCGACTGCCTTGGTCACTGCCCACCATGCAGATGATCAAGTTGAAACGATTTTGATGCGCTTGATTCGAGGAAGTCGGTTACGCCATTTAACAGGGATAAAAGAAAGTAAAGTAGTTGATGATATTGAAATCATCCGTCCCTTGTTGCCTTTTCATAAAAAGGATTTTCCACCAATTTTTCATTTCGAAGATCAAACAAATCAGGAAGATACCTATTTTCGCAATCGCATTCGGAATAGGTATATACCAGAGCTTGAAAAAGAAAATCCTCGTCTTAAATCCGCCCTTTTAGATTTAGGAAGGGAAATTTCAGATTACCAAGCAACAATAACGGAGCTTTCGAAACAAATTGATGTGGAAGATTTGAATGAGCTATTTTCATACTCTCAACAAACTCAAGGGGTCTTACTTCAGAACTATCTTAATCAATTTCCAGACTTAAATCTGACGAAGGCTCAGTTTGATGAAGTTCGACAGATTTTAGCAAGGAAAAGCCAGTATCGTCACTCATTGAAAAATGGTTATGAATTGATAAAAGAGTATCAGAATTTTCGAGTTTGCAAAATCAGTCCTCAGGCCGATGAAAAGGAAGATGAACTTGTGTTACACTATCAAAATCAAGTTCGATATATGGGCTATTTATTTTCCTTTGGCATTCCTATTGAAGGGGATTTTGTTCAAAAAGTAACGGTTTCACGGGAAACATCTGTACATATTAGATGTCGAAAACCTGGCGATGTTCTTATCCTGAATGGGCATCGAAAGAAACTGAGACGTTTATTTATAGATTTGAAAATCCCCATTGAAAAACGAAAAACAGCCCCTATTATTGAGCAATTTGGAGAAATTGTCTCAATTTTAGGAATTGCGACCAGTGATTTGAGTAAAAACACGAAAAATGATATAATGAACACTGTAATTTATATAGAAAAAATAGATAGGTAAAAAGATGTTAGAACACGATATTAAAAAAATCCTCGTTTCACATGATGAAATTACAGAAGCAGCTAAAAAGCTAGGTGCACAATTAACAAAAGAATATGAGGGGGAAAATCCAATTCTTATTGGAATTCTAAAAGGATCGATTCCTTTTATGGCTGAATTGGTCAAACATATTGATACGCATATTGAGATGGACTTCATGATGGTATCTAGTTACCATGGTGGAACAGCAAGTAGTGGTGTCATCAATATCAAGCAAGACGTGACTCAAGATATCAAAGGAAGACATGTCTTATTTGTAGAGGATATCATCGATACAGGTCAAACTTTGAAGAATTTGAGAGATATGTTTATTGCAAGAGAAGCAGCTTCTGTTAAAATCGCGACTTTGTTGGACAAACCAGATGGACGCGTTGTTGAAATTGAGGCGGATTATACTTGTTTTACTATTCCAAATGAGTTTGTAGTAGGCTATGGTCTAGATTATAAAGAAAATTATCGTAACCTTCCTTATGTCGGAGTATTGAAAGAAGAAGTTTATTCAAATTAGAAAGATCTATCTTTAATGAAAAAACAAAATAATGGTTTAGTTAGAAATCCATTTCTATACTTGTTAATTATCTTCTTCCTCGTAACAGGATTCCAGTATTTTTACTCTGGAAATACTGCTGGACGAAGCGAAAAAATTAACTATACAGAATTGGTAAAAGAAATTACAGCAGACAATGTAAAAGAATTAACCTATCAGCCAAATGGTAGCATTATTGAAGTATCTGGTGTTTATAAAAATCCTAAGACTAGTAAAGAAGAAACAGGAATTCAATTTTTCCCTCCTACAGCTACAACAGTAGAAAGATTCTCAAGTACTATCCTTCCGTCTGATTCAACAGTTTCAGAATTGCAAAAACTTGCTTCTGAACATCAGGCAGAAGTAACAGTCAAACATGAGAGTTCAAGCGGTATGTGGATCAATATCCTTGTCTCTGTTGTGCCATTTGCTATTCTCTTCTTCTTCCTATTCTCTATGATGGGAAATATGGGAGGAAATAGTGGCCGAAATCCAATGAGTTTTGGACGTAGCAAGGCCAAAGCTGCAAACAAAGAAGATATCAAGGTACGGTTCTCAGATGTTGCTGGTGCCGAGGAAGAAAAACAAGAATTAGTAGAAGTTGTTGAATTCCTAAAAGATCCAAAACGATTTACAAAACTTGGTGCGCGCATTCCTGCGGGTGTTCTTTTGGAGGGACCTCCGGGAACAGGTAAAACTTTGCTTGCTAAGGCAGTAGCCGGAGAAGCTGGTGTTCCATTCTTTAGTATCTCAGGTTCTGACTTTGTAGAAATGTTTGTCGGAGTTGGAGCTAGTCGTGTTCGTTCTCTTTTTGAAGATGCCAAAAAAGCAGCACCAGCTATCATCTTTATCGATGAAATTGATGCTGTTGGTCGCCAACGTGGTGTCGGCCTCGGTGGAGGAAATGATGAACGTGAACAAACCTTGAACCAACTCTTGATTGAGATGGATGGTTTTGAGGGAAATGAAGGGATCATTGTTATCGCTGCGACGAACCGTTCAGATGTTCTAGATCCAGCTCTTCTCCGTCCAGGACGTTTTGATAGAAAAGTCTTAGTTGGTCGCCCTGATGTTAAAGGTCGTGAAGCAATCTTGAAAGTTCACGCTAAAAATAAACCTCTGGCAGACGATGTTGATTTGAAACTAGTTGCCCAACAAACACCAGGTTTTGTGGGAGCTGACTTGGAAAATGTCTTGAATGAAGCGGCCTTAGTTGCTGCTCGTCGCAACAAATCAATCATTGATGCTTCAGATATTGATGAGGCAGAGGACAGAGTGATTGCGGGACCATCTAAGAAAGATAAAACAGTATCACAAAGAGAACGTGAATTGGTTGCTTATCATGAGGCTGGACATACCATTGTTGGTTTAGTTTTGTCAAATGCCCGTGTTGTTCATAAAGTTACCATTGTACCACGTGGACGTGCAGGCGGATACATGATTGCACTTCCTAAAGAAGATCAAATGCTCCTGTCTAAAGAAGATATGAAAGAGCAGTTGGCTGGCTTAATGGGTGGACGTGTAGCTGAAGAAATTATCTTTAATGTCCAAACGACAGGAGCTTCAAATGACTTTGAACAAGCTACACAGATGGCGCGTGCAATGGTCACTGAATACGGTATGAGTGAAAAACTTGGCCCAGTTCAATACGAAGGTAATCATGCTATGTTTGGTGCACAAAGTCCTCAAAAATCAATTTCAGAACAAACAGCCTATGAGATTGATGAGGAAGTTCGTTCATTATTAAATGAGGCACGAAACAAAGCAGCTGAAATCATCCAATCAAATCGTGAAACTCATAAGTTGATTGCAGAAGCATTGTTGAAATACGAAACATTAGATAGTACACAAATTAAATCTCTTTACGAAACAGGTAAAATGCCTGAGACCGTAGAAGAGGAATCCCATGCACTATCTTATGATGAAGTAAAATCAAAAATGAGTGAAGAAAAATAAATTTAGAGAGGTTTAACCTCTCTTTTTATGTTCTAATGGAATGGCTATCGAGCAAATGCCCTGATAGTCGACCCTCCTCGTACAGGCTTAGATGATAAGCTGTTGGCAACCATTCTGACCTATGTTCCAGAAAAAATGGTCTATGTATCCTGCAATGTTTCGACCTTGGCACGAGATTTGGTTAAACTAGTAAAAGTCTATGATCTCCAGTATATCCAGTCGGTCGATATGTTTCCCCACACTGCACGGACAGAAGCAGTGGTTAAGTTAGTGAAGAAAAGAAAAAATCAACTTCACT